>JAFCFG010000079.1 GCA_017608725.1 Candidatus Iainarchaeum sp. | reverse complement strand
CCCAGCGGCTGCCGCAGCGCGGGCAGTCGGGGTAGCCATAGCTATTTAAATCAGTTTTGCCAATCAAATAAATCACCTCAACTTTTTTCGGCGGCAGACTCGTCTGCTGCCTCCTGATACTCAAGGCAGCGCTACCGCCATACACAATAAGCACAAACCAGAATTAGCAATTTACGGCTCCAACACCACAAAGTTTAAATTACCTTTTTAGGGCTTTTTTAAGCTGTTGAATATCTCTGCATTTGAAGCACAATTTGAGGCATTAAGTTTAAAAGTATTCGACACTCTGTTTTTTAAGCTGTTGAATATCTCTGGAATTGAAGGGAATTAATGAAATTAAGCTTAAAAGTATTTGGCAGCCTGTTTTTTTGAGTAATTTTAATTGCCTTGCATTAGGGCACTTTTCTATGGTTTTTCCCGGGTTAAATCCCTTTAAATCCTTTTATGTCTTTAATTATTTGGGTGATGTTTGTTGGGTGAAATAGCCGTTGGAAAGGTAACGCACTTTTACGGAAAAATAAGTGTTGCCGTAATAGAGCTTTCTGCTGACCTTAAGATTGGTGACAAAATCAAATTCAAAAGAGGGGAAGAGGAGTTTGAGCAAACAGTGGACAGCATGCAGATTGAACACGAAGCAGTGCAGGAGGCAAAAAAGGGGCAGGCAATTGGCATGAAAACAGTGCAACCTGTCCATGAAGGTGCGGAAGTGTTCAAAATAACAGAATAGTGCATTCAACTGTGCTTGCTTCCAATTCAAAACCCAGTTATCCCGTCCTTTAATTCTTCAAAGTACCCAATCTTTAACTGAAAAACTTAGGGCTTTGAAGAAACAAGGGCGTCTGCTTTAAAAAACCTGGAGGCCCGGTTTTTTGAATTACCAATTCCCTATACATCCTCTATTCCGTTCTCTGTTACCTTAAAGATTGCTTCCCCGTCAGGCAAACTCGGGCTATCAACCAACTTTGCAACCCTCTTGTTTTCCTTGCTTTTTCTCAAATACAGCCTTTGCTTACTTGCATGGGCAACAATTTCTCCGCCAACTGGTGCAGTAGGATCTCCGAACAAAATATCTGGCCTCTGCATTACCTGATTTGTTACCAGAACCGCGATGTTATTCATTTCAGCCAGCTTCATCAATGTTCGCATATGTTGGTTCAGTTTCTGCTGCCTTGCCGCCAGCGTCCCCCTTCCAATGTACTCTGCCCTGAACTGTGCCATCAGAGAATCAACTATAACCAGCTTGATGTTCTTTTCTTTCACCATTTCCGCTGTCTTCTCTGCCAGCAACATTTGGTGGTCTGCATTGTATGCCCTGGCAACAAAGATGTTTTTTAGGGTTTTTGCAGGATCCAACTTCAAAGCCTTTGCAATTTGAATTATTCTCTCTGCCCTGAAGCTGTTTTCACTGTCAATCCACAGGCAATTTCCTGCCAAACCGCCTTTTTCTTTCGGTAGTTGCACAGTTACTGCTACCTGAAAGCAGACCTGTGTATTATGGAGAAAGACTGGTTTGTTTCCTCCGATGAAAGAACGGGTTTCTGGGACAACCAAGTCATATACCCATTCATTGTATTGAATTTTTTGCTTTTTAGTTATCTTTTCCCATTTTATTGTTTCATTTGAGAGTATTTCCAGAGTCTTCAAATTTTTTCTTAACTTTTCGTCTTTTAAAAGTTCCTCGGTCATTTCTTGCAGACAACTTGCAAGTGCTTGCACTTTTTCCCTTGGCAAATTTCTTGTTATATAATTCTGGAAACTACTCTTTTTCATTCTCATTCTTTTTCTTATTTCGTCTGTTTGAAATGGCAGAATTGATAGTGCTTTGAAAGTATTTTCTTTGGTTGGAGTGGCAAGCAGGTCCTGCGCTGTCTGAATTTCCTCTAGTCTAGTTTTAAAGAAATAAATCATTTCTTTTAGGGTTTTCGCTGTAACCCTTTCCATTGCTGGCTTTTTTGCAAAAAATGATACAAACAAGGTTTTGTAGCCTGCTTCAAGCATATGATTCTTGCTCCATTTGTTGAATCTTCTCCTTGAACCACTTACTCTGCTATAAATACCTTTGTAAATTTCTTCAATTTCCTCTAGGGGAATACAGTACTTTTTTGAAATGTTTTTTTCACTTACTTGAAGTGCTTCTTTTTTTATTAAGCTATATTTTTGCATAGCATCTTTTAAAACTTGTTTTTCTTCTGAGGCGGAAACACTGACTCTGTAATATGGATTGCCTTTTATGTAACGTGTTTTTACTGTTGATTGAATCCCCATTCTTGCAAGGATATATGTTAGTTGCTTGCTTAACTTTTTTGATTTAGTGCAAGCCGTTGCTTGCCGTTTAAGATGACCATCACCGTCAAGGTACCCTGCCACAAAGCTTCCAACACATTCCTTTGTTCCATTTAGAATAGACTCTGGCACAAATTTGTTTTCAGATTTGCACTTTGCCAGTTCTCCTAAAAATTTCTTTGTTGGCTTTCGAAAGAGTATCATATTTTTTCCCCTTACAAGTTTTGGCCTGTATGAAAATCTTTTTTCAATATATTCCACCAACCATTTTTGTACTTTTTTCTCATGAATAGTTATGCTTAGTGGGTTTGCACAGCCCTCAGCGACGAATAACCCCAAAAAGTATGCGTCTTCAATTGAACCTTTTTCTTTTCCTTCAAATTTTATTTCTGCCGGAACCCCGATAAAATCGCCTTCCCTAAGAAGGCCTGTTGATTTCCATTGAATTCCCTCTTTGTTTAGCGTTAGAAGTGGGTGTTGTTCAGTTAATTTAATTTTTGTTCCCCTCTCGGTTTTAATTTCGCACAGGGTTTCAACAAATTGTTTGAAAAGATTTTTTGCATAAACTTGCTTTGGTCTGCCGTCAGTATCAATCCCAATGACCTTTACTGGTTTTTTTAATTGTGCAACAAACCCGCCATCACATTCTTCTTCGTTTACTGCATACTTGTTATAAGTATCTTCAATTGTTTCCAGATGAGCCTTATCTGGATTAAAGTACAGAATTTGAGTATCCTTCGCCACACACTTTCCACTTGCATATTTTCCATAGCATTCTGTTATGCTCTGTGTTTCAATGCCCCCTCCTATCAATGCGTCAAATTCCTTGCTTCCTGTTGTAATCCTTCCAACCAATTCTCGCTTCTTTGCAAGTGCCTCAGCTGTTTCAAATCCCATTTCAAGGGCATCTCTCGCAGCCTTAATCGCTTTCTCTGCTGTTCCCTGCCCCAAACCGGCAACCTCTATCAGCTCCATTGGTGAGGCAACAGCCATTGCTTCTAAGCTTTTATAGCCAGCAACAATTAGTTTCTCACTTGCCTGCTGGCCAATCCCGGGCAAGTCCTGAATTGACTTAATCTCTTTTCCCATTTAAATTCCTCCTGGAAACGCATGCTGTCTGACAGCCCTGCTTTGGGTTGCATTGCTGCCCTGTCATGCTTTCCTGGTTCAATATTGCACAAAAGTCCTTTTTAAACATAGCGGAAGAGCACTGTTCCGCTACTCAGCAAAACCAGGCCGTGATTCGTACTACCATGCAAAGCCTTTGGTTTTGCATAGCATCAGAAACCTTTTGCTTCCTGCTGTCTTTCTGCTCTTGGGGGCGCCCTGTGCCATGTTCTGGGTTTACCCCAACTCAACGCTTCTCAGCACAAATTCCATTTCATTGCTGAAGGGGTTTTGCTTTGCAGTCCCAATCGCCTTTACCTGCTTTCCAACAAGGGCATCCTGCAAACCTTGGATTATCTGCTCAGCTGGCATTGCCTCAAGCCTTTTCTTCAATTCCTCTTTTCCAAACCCCATTAGCTTCTCAGCATTGTTACCATATGCAACCGCGTTTATCTGCCCACTGCCGTCATCAACCCTAACCGAAATAACCGGCCTAATATCTGGTTCCTTTACCTCCCCGCATTTACCGCAGACCATTCCTTCGTCCATCCTTTGGACCTTTCCACCGCATTTACCGCAGACATTGTACCTAAGCTGCCCAGAGTTTATTGCAACAATTGCTGCCTGCACTGCAACAAGACCAGCGTCAGTATCCAGCCCCTTTATCTTTCTGTCCTCTGCTTTCTCATGCAGCAGCTGCATTGCGCTCGGCAGTTCCCTGTCAACTTTTGGATTCACAATAACCCTTGCCCTCCAACCCAAATGCAGTTCCACCCCCTGCAAACCTTGCTTTGTATATGCCCCCTCTACCTTAATCAAATCATTTTCATGCAGCTTTTCTGCAGCACTCACCAAGTCGTTCCAGGCAGTTGCCCTTATTGTTGCTGTATCATCCGCAACAAGGAAATTCATCACCCTGCCCTTTCTATCCTCTTTTTCAAATTCATTCACCGGAAACAACTGCAGAACCCTAACAACTGCAGCAATATCAGTCATCTCAGGCTGCAATTCACTGAGCTTGTACTCTTTTCCCTCAGCCTTTGGCAGCTTGCTTTCATCAATTCCCTTTGGGCTAACTGTCATACTTCCGTTGTAGGAAAGATTCAACTGCGGTTTTTCATTAAAGCTCTTAACATAGCAGTTGTGCAAAAGAAGCACGCTTCCTTTCTCAACACCTGCTTCCTCCAGCTTCCTTACATCGTTGTGCCAAAGGGTCAGTCTGGTTTCGCCACTGCTGTCAGCAACAACCAGATTGCACAGCTTGCCTTTTTTGCCGTTCCTCTCAAAGCTCTTCGGGCTGAAAACGTGCATAACCCTAACAAGCAGGTCAATATTCTGCATTCCGTCTTTCAAATCCGCAATCAAATGCCTCCCTCTGCCTTGCTGCATGCCCAAATCTATGCCCAGTTCCCTTGCAACCATGAAGGCTGCCCCGTCTTCTGTCAGTAGTCCGGAGAATTTGTTTTTCTTTTCCCCAATAAGCCTTTCTACTTCTTCCCTGCTTTTGCCGCTCACTGTTACAATTTTTTCAATTAGCCCAGTAGTTTGCTGCGTAGTGAAAACCCCCCTATTCACTGTGGATAGAAATGAATTTTAACCAAACCCCAACAACCACAGTTATGTATAAACATTCAGCTTTTTTATCTTTTCCCCAGCAATTTATTTGGATGTTTCAAAAAATTTCGGAAAACGTTTTCGCCTTTATCAGCAGCAGCGAGGGCAGCAACTGTTTTCTCTTAAAGGGCAGCAGGCAGACAGCATTAATTGACAGTAGCAGTGCAACCAACAGCCAGCAGCTGTTTGATGCATTAGAGGGCCTTAGTTTAAAGCCAGAACAGGTTAATTTAATTCTGCACACCCATGGCCACGCAGATCATTTTGGCAATGACTTCCTGTTCAAAAAAGCAAAAATCGCAATGCACCAGGCAGACGCCCTTGCAGTAAAC
>JAFCFG010000078.1 GCA_017608725.1 Candidatus Iainarchaeum sp. | reverse complement strand
CAGGGATTGGCAGGATAGAGAAAGCGCTTAATGAATACTTGTTGTATGGGGGTTTCCCTGAAGTAGTGCTTACAGATAACAAGACAGACAAAGTACAGCTACTTGCTTCCTATTTCAGGGATATAGTTGGCTTGGATGTAGCTGATGCAGCAAAAGAAAATGTTGCAACCGTGGAGTTGTTTGCAAAATATGTGATTGAAACAACACATTTTTCTGCATCAAAATGCCTGAACTTTTTTAAAAGCGTTGGCCACAAAATAGGAAAACAAAGCATTCTTTGCATGGAAAAATATGCCCAAGAAGGATATCTTTTCTTTTTCACACCAATCTCTTCAAAAAACATTAAAGACAAATCGCAGTATTCAAGAAAGGCATACAGCGGAGACACCGGTTTCCTATATGCAATCAGTGGAAAAACAAACTGGGGCAAACTTTTCGAAAACGCGGTTTTCCTAGAACTAAAAAGACGAACCAAAAAAAACCAAGAAATAAACTACTGGAAAAATAAAGACGGCACAGAAATAGACTTCATCATACACCAAGGGCTGCAAGCAAAAAAAATAATCCAAGTAGCATACGACCTATCCGACAAAAAAACCAAACAAAGAGAAATAAACAGCCTAATAAGCTACGCGAAAAAAAACAAACTCAAACAAGGGCTAATCATAACAAAAGACAAAGAGGGCACAGAAACAATCCAAAAAACAAAAATCCGCTTCATTCCACTATGGAAGTGGCTGCTAAGCAAAGAGGAATAAAACTATTGTTTTGTTTTCCAAAAAACTGCCCAAAGAACAAAAGCTATAGCCAATGCAGCCAAAGCAAGTGTTGCCACCGCATTCATGCCCATTGCTGCAAAACCAGCTGGCACTAAATAGTTTTCTATACTTCCCTGCCCCAGGCTTTCATTGCTTTGCTCGCTGGATGCAATCAAGGAAGAGTTTTCCCCTTCTGTCTGGGCAGGCTCCAACTCGCGGCCTGTTCCCATTTCTTTGTTGCCTAATTCTTCTGCTTCTGGCTCTTGCCTGCATTTGGTTAGTGTTATTTTTTTTGAGTTGAATGTGTAGCCTGTTTTTTTTGCTCCAAATGTGTATTCTCCCTCTTCGCTGAATGTAAACGAGAGCTTTCCAGTGAAATCGGTTTTTTCCTCCGCAACTGTTTTCCTGTCTTTTACAACTGTAACTGTTGCGTTTGGCGCAGGGTTTCCTTTGGTGTTTAGGATTGTTACTTCTATTGGTTCATTTACACAGCTCCCTTTTATTTTTATTTCCAGTTTGTTGCTGCTTCCGCCTCCGCCGCTGCTTCTTTGCCCCAGGCCGGTGCTGCCCCCTGAGTTTTCAGGTTGTGGTTCTGGCTCAGCTTCTGCCCCTGGCTGTTCAGACATTACTGCGAATAGGCTGAAGTGGTTGACTGTTGCGCTTACTGTGTTTTCCTCGCTGTTTATAACTGGGCCAGCCACTTCTGTCCAGCCGTTTCCTTCGTCAAAATAATAAACTTTGAGCTCTTCTTCCCCAATACTTGTGCCATCAACAATGCCGTCACTGTCTGCATCATTGTAGGAGAAGGTAAGTGTAACAGAGAAAGTGCCGTTTTCCAGCTCCGGGTTCAATATCTCGTAGTATTTGCCCAAAGCAGCAAATCCAGTTGATTCAGGCGGTGTTTCCCCAATCTCTGCAATGGTTGTTGCCAGCTTGCTTGAGGTAGAGGCCTGAATCTCATGCACTTCTCCTTTTTGTGTTATGATCCATTTGCCCCCTTCTAGTTCTATCTGCCAGTAGGGTTTGAACGGGCTTTTGCTGTATTTTCCCGGTTTCCAGGCCAGCTGTGTTTCTGCCTCTTCAAATGAGTTGAATTCCAGTTTCAGGCTTTCTGTTGGCTTTGGGTTGATTTGCTTTTTCACTGTTGAAATGGCATTTTCTTCTCCAACTGTAGGGTATTTTTCTGGTTTTGTCGTCCAGCTGGCTTGTTTGAAGTAGCCTTCTTTTGCGTCCAGCATTATGACTCCTGTGGTTAGCTCTTCCTTGTTGAACGGTACAAGGTAGTAGCCTGTTTCAGGGCCCTGTACTTTAAGGGGTTCTCCCCTTTCAGCGTTTTCAAATGCTGTAACAGCTTTTTGGTCGTACAGTATGTAGGGATCCACTATCTCTTTCCAGTTTTCTTTTTCTTCTTCTGGCTGTGCTTCCCCCATTCTTGTTTCCAGTCTGCTTAGGCTGAAGCCTGTTGCTGTACCGCTTCCTTTTTGGGCAGTTACTGCCTTGCTTTCAACTCCAATAAACTCCAAGCTTGCCTTGTCTGAAACCGGTTTAACGATTTCTGCTTTTGCATTGCTTTCTGTTTCCAAATCCATTTCCGGAGGCAGCATTGGCGGTTCCGCTATTTGAATGTATTTGCCATTGTAAATATCGTTTGTGTCCATGGGCTTGAAGTAGATTGCATTTGCGTCAGCAGCAGTTACATAGACATGTTGGCCTATTCCATTGGTGTCTGGGTCTGTCAGCCAAAAGCCATATATGTTGAGGTCTGGCGTGTACCACGGGTTTGTTCTTGGGTAAGGGGCAGGGTTTTTGCTTACTGCATACCCATTCAAAACAACCCAGTGGTTATAATCCCCGTATATTGGCAGTGCTGCCGGCGTGTTTGGTGCTGCTACTAGGTTGGCATCTTTCCTCCACCAGTCTTCCTGCGTAACAGTGTAGGCCATCCAGTGGGCTATGTCCCTCATGTAGTCTTCAACGTTGTCGTGCGCATCAACAAAGTAGTTGTAGCCCTGGTATGGGTTTCCTCCTGGCAGGCTATCGTAGTAGTCAAATCGGTTGCTTACAATGCTATCGTATGGGTCAAAGTGCCCAAGAACAAGGTCCATTGCCTCTGCATTCAGGTCCTGCCCTTCTGCTGCCATGCCGTATTCATATAGGCTGTCCTCGTCAACCTGGCCATGGCCTGCTGCTTGCCTGATGTAGTCCAGGATCATTTTTGCTGCTGTTGCACCGCTGTAGTAATCCTTTTCCTTCACATAAGAAGGCATGTCTGCAAGGTGCAGTATTCCCTCTGGCTCCGGCACACCGAGAATCCATCCGTTTGAGTTGTCCTCAAACACTGTTTCTTCGGCAACCTCAAAGCTTATGTGGATGTATTTTGGGCCTGGTTCTGCGTGGACCGGTATCCCAAAAGAATGGGGGCCAACAGTTGCTGTTTCATTGGCGTCCAAAGCCTGGATTTCTGTGCCCATTACTGGCAGTTCCCAGCATCCGTCTTCAACAGAGCACATCGGCTTTGACCAGACAATCAAGGCAGGGGTTTTGCTGTTGGAGCTGTTCCTTATTGTTATTTTGTATTGCATCCAGTTCCCTGGATAGTATACTGGTTCTCCAGCCTCAAACCTTCTTGGGTTCAGGTAGGTGATGTTGTAGTCAAGAGACAGCGGGGCAGGCAAAACCCTGAAGGTGCCTGCTTTATCATTGTTTTCGAGAACTGAAATTTGATTCAGTCCCCATTCAGACCATGTTGGTCCTCTTCCATGCCATATTTTTCTTTCTTTTTTTACCACTATCTCTGTGTTATAATATCCTTTTGTTGTTTCTGTTGGGATGCTTATTGTGTAAGGCCCTATTGTTGTTGTTTGCCCTGGCAGCAGTTCTGGTATTGTTGTTTGAAACTTGTGTTCTGTTCCGTTTATTGTTTGTTTTGAGAATACATTCAAATCAGTGATTGTTTTTGGGTTGATTATCCTGTTTGAATCATTTGTTATTGATATGTTGTATTGCATTTGTTGGCCTGGGTAGTAAATTGGGGTGTTGTTTTCGTCAAAAGCGTTTGCATTCAAATAGTTAACATCATAGCTTAAAAACCAGTTGTTGTCCATCCAGGTCAAAGCAGCATTAATATCAAGTTTTCCTGTTCCCTGGTACAATGGGTCTAAGCCCAAATCAACTGCGGAATGCATTAGTGTTTCCCTCAAAAAGTTGTTGTCGTAGCTTATGCCATTCTGTTTTGCGTATTGGATCATTAGAGCGAGGGCGCCGGCGGCGTGGGCAGCTGCAACGCCAGTTGAAGAAGCAGTCTTAATGTTTCCACTATTTGCAAGGTATGGAATGTTTTCTCCTGGAGCAATTAAATCTACGCCCCCATTGCTGTTTGTCAGGATTTCCTGGCTTTGGGTGTGTGCTCCAACTGAAATGACTTGGGGATAGCAGGCTGGACAATAGGCGTGGTCCTCACCAAATTTTGCGCTTCCTGCAACCACCACAATGTCTGCAGAAAAAGCGGCCTTAATCGGTTCCCAAACCTTTTGAGTGCAGGGACCTGTTCTACGTGCAGAAAAAATTATGTCTACGTTGTGGTCGATTGCCTCTTCTATTGCATATGCTTCGTCATCATCACGTACTCGACCATCATCCCCGTAAATCTTTAGTGCGTGGTATTGTGCTTTTGGTGCAACGCCAGTTATTTTATCCTGCCCTTCGCCCAATATTATTGAAGCTCTGTGGGTGCCTCCACCCCAATAGTCATCTGGTTCTTCGTCATCGTATGCAAAGTCGTATCCCCCCAGGTTGTGGTCATCCAAATCAGGCAAACCCCAGTTTACACCACTGTCAATTAACGCTATTTTTATTCCTTCGCCGTTTACGTCAAAGTTTTGCCATGCAGCTTGGATGTTTGCTCCTTGTTCTGTAAAGTTCCAGGGGATGGTGATTGATTCAAGTGCCTGTATGGCATCACTGGTTGCAGTTGCTGTCATTGTTTGGAGTGTGGTGCCCTTTGGTTGGGTTTGCCATTGCATTTGCTCTTCTTCTGTTGCTTGGTGCACCGGGACTTCCTCAATGCTTTCAATGCCTGGCTCTTGCTTTAGCCGTTCTGCTGCTTTTGATGTTAGAATTGCTGATACTACTGGCATTGTTTTGTATTGGTATCTTATTTCCCCATACTTTTCTATTATGCTTGCATCAGTTCCGTTTGCCAGTGTTACAAAGTATCTTTTTTCCTGGGTTTCGACTTTGGCATAGCCAGCGCTGGCTATCAGGATTAAAGCAATTAGTGTAATGGTTGCTATGTTCTTTTTCATGCGCTCTATAATAATACCTGCTTTTGTGCTTTTTAAGGCTTTTGTTAAGGCAGAAAGTAACTGGAAAAGGTTAAAAAGTTAGTTTTTATCTTTATCCCCCTCCCCCTCCTCCTGTTTCCTCTACTATTATTGTTGCTACTGGTTCTTTGATTTCCAGGTCGGTGCCTGAGTCGTTTGTTAGGGTGAAGCTGCGGCTGTCATCACTGCCTAATGTTGGGTCGGTTGTTGAGGTTAATTCAACAGTGTGCCATTGGCCTGCTGCAATATCAGTCAATGTTTCTGTGTCAGAGTCAAATTCTATTGTTATATCCC
>JAFCFG010000077.1 GCA_017608725.1 Candidatus Iainarchaeum sp. | reverse complement strand
AATCCTGCCGCCGGCGAGCGGTAGCGAGCACAGTCCATTCGCGAAGCGAATGGGCTCCGCACTAGCCGGGCGTGGCGGCTAATCCTGCCGCCGGCGAGCGGTAGCGAGCACAGTCCATTCGCGAAGCGAATGGGCTCCGCACTGACCGGCTAACAGCAAGGGCGAGAGAAGAGCTTAAAAACGCTGTCATGCGGCAGAAAGGCAAGAATGGCGCCGATTACAAGCAATGCCTCAAGCGCTTCCCTGAAAACAATCAAAAAGGTTGCAGTCATTGCAATGCCTCTGCTTTAGTTGCCTAAGCTATCCCTTACCAAAGAGGCCAATTCACCTGTTTCCAGGAAAAGGCCATCGTGCCCTTTGGGTGAGTTAACCTCATTGTAGGAGGAATTAACATTGCATCCAAGAAGCTCTTTGTGCAATTCCATGCTATCCTGAGGCAGGAAAAGGTTGTCTGAGCTGATTGTAATAAAAGTGAATTTTGTTCCAGTGCCCCTAAATGCGTTCTTTATACTGCCGAATTCCCTTAGTAAATCAAATGTATCTATTGCCTTCGAAAGGTAGATGTAGCTGTTCGGGTCAAAGCGCTTGCAAAATTTTTTGCCCTGGTAATCCAAATAGCTTTCAATCCGGTACTGGGTATCAAGGCTTACATGGTTTCTGAATTTTTCATTAACTGGTGCTCTCCCAAATTTGCTTTCAAGCAAAAGATGGTTCAAGTAGCTTATGTGGCCAATCTGCCTTGCAATGGAAAGGCCCTTCTCTGGAAAGCCCCTGCCGTAGTAATTTCCGTTGTTCCACTGCGGGTCCAGCATTATGGCCTGCCTTGCAATATAGTTCAAAGCCAGATAGGTGGCAGAAACCTTGTGCGAAGCACCCAAAATCAAAGCATTTTTTGCCAGGTTTTTTTTCAAAGCAACCAATTCCAAGGCAAGCAGGCCGCCAATGCTTGCACCAACAACAGCGTGCAATTTCCATATGCCAAGGTGTTTGAGAAAAAGCAGGGATACGTTTACCATATCCCTAATAAAAAATCCCGGAAAATTCAACCCAAATTCATGGCCGTTATCGGGATTCTTGGAACTTGGGCCAGTGCTGCCATAGCAGCCGCCAAAGTGGTCAGCGCAGATTACAAAGAACTTTTCAGTGTCAATTGCCTTGCCTTTTCCAACCATGTTCTGCCACCAGCCCGGAAAAACCTTGCCGCCAACAGTTTCAGATGCAACCTGGGGGGTTGCAGTAAGTGTGGGAAAAACAAAAACAGCGTTGCTCTTATCCCTGTTAAGCTCTCCAAATGTCTTGTAGGCTACTTCGATTGGCCCGAAGCGCCTTCCACTCTCTAATTGAAAACTGAGGTCCTTGCTTAAAACAGCGGTTTGCACATTGGGTATTTCCGAAGCGGCATCAATGGTATCGCCAATAGTCCCCAAGGTCAAAATAAGTTCACTGTAAGAATTCCCGTATTCCTATAATAAATAATTATCTGAAAGAATTATTCCTATGTGAATAGGGGGTTTTTGGCCAAAATCGGGGTGGCTTTAAATTCATTTTCCTCTCCCTTTAATTTTATGGACCTCGTTCAAGCAGTACTGCTTGGTTTACTGCAGGGTGTTGCAGAATGGCTGCCAATAAGCAGCCAGGGCCAGGTGATGGCAGCAGCCCTGAACATTTTCTCCATTTCAGCAGAAGAGGCATTCAAATACGCTATTTTCCTGCATGCTGGAACCCTTACAGCTGCAGCTGTTTATTTTCGAAAAGAGCTTGCCAGTATTTTAAAGCCGGAAAACAGGAAACTGCTTGAATTTGTTTTGCTTGGCCTTGTTGGTTCGGCAATAACAGTGCTGCCAGGATACTTCCTGCTCAAAAGCATGCTGAACAGCCCTTTTCCAATAATGGTGCTGATTGCAATCGCACTTATTTTCACTGGAGCAATACAATTCAGGGGAAAAGCAGGGAAAAGGACAGGTGAGAAGAAAAGCGGCTTTATAGTTGGGTTGGCCCAGGGCTTTTCCGTTATACCGGGAATAAGCAGAAGCGGGGTAACAAGCAGTGCTTTGCTGCTGCAGGGTTTCAGCCCAGAAGAAGCATTCAGGCTTTCGTTTATTCTGAGCATTCCCTCTGTCCTTTTGGCTGAAATAGCCTTTGGCCTTTTTGAGAAAGTGAGCCTTCAACCGATTGCTTTGGTTGCAATAGCAATTGCGGGACTGGCTGGCTATGCCTCAATTGATGTTTTGCTCAGGACTGTGAGAAAAGTGGAGTTTGGCTGGTTCTGTATTGGCTTTGGGCTGCTATACCTTGCCCTGGCTTTTGTTTAAAAGAATTTTTAACGAAAAAAAGTTGTTAAGGAGAGGATTACAATGGGCGGTGAATGTATTTTCTGCAAAATTGTTAAGGGGGAGATTCCCAATACAACGCTCTACGAGGATGAAAATGTCCTGAGCTTTTTGGATATAATGCCTGCCTCCAGGGGGCATGCACTTGTCATTCCCAAAAAGCACTATCACACGCTTTTGGATATACCAGCCGGGGAATTGAAGGAGGTAATGGCGATAGTTCAAAAAGTTGCTGCTGCAATAATGTCAACAACTGATGCAACCGGCTTCAATGTCATACAGTCAAACCAAAAGGCCGCTGGGCAGGTTATTCCCCACTTGCACTTCCACATAATCCCGAGAAAGGGGGATGACAGGCTGAATTTTGAGTGGGAGCAGGGCAAGGCAGAACAGGGGGAATTAAAGCAATACGCTGAGCTGGTTAAGGGGAAAATGAAATAGCCATCCGATCTTCTTGAACAATATTTCCTTTCAATCTGGTTTGTTGGAAACCACAAACAATGTGAAAAATGGTACAGAAAGCAGTGAAACAAGCCCCCAGTCATCCGATCTTCTTGAACAATATTTCCTTTTTCTTTACCTTTGTTCCGGGTTTCAGCAGACCAAATCTGCAGCCACGCAAAAGACCTGGTTTTACACCCAATTGCTTGTTTATTTTCTCGCTTGTTTCCGGAATGAACGGCGAGAGGAGAATTGAGATTATTCTAATTGAATCAGCCAGGGAATAAAGAACACTGTCCAGTTCCTTTTTACATTCTTCGCGGGCCTTTTTTTGAAAAAGGCTCCAAGGCTCTTTCCTGTTGATGAACTGGTTGCATGCTGCGATGAATGAAAATATTTCCCTCAGGGCATGGTGCAGTTCAAGCTTGAGCATCATCTTCCCAATCTTGTCCAATTTGAGTTTCTTCTGCAAGGCCTTGTCAACACTGCCCTTTGGAATCTTTCCCCCAGAATATTTCTCAATCATTACAATTGTCCTGTTCACCAAATTGCCCAACTCGTTTGCAAGCTCGTTGTTCAGCCTTTCCTTCAGGGATTCCTCGCTGAAATTGCCGTCCTGGCCAAAGGGAATTTCTCTTAGCAGGAAGTAACGCAGGGGGTCTGCACCATACCTGTCAACAAGTTCAATTGGGTCAATCACCGTTCCCCTGCTTTTGCTCATTTTCTCACCCGCCTCGGTGTTGATGAAGCCGTGAACAAAAACAGTTTTTGGCAGGGGCATATCTGCTGCCATCAGGATTGAAAACCATATGGCGCTGTGGTGCCAGAGAATGTCCTTTCCAATGAGGTGGACATCAGCAGGCCAGAATTTCCTCAACCTGCCCTTACTCTCTGGCGGAAAGGCGCCAACACCCGAAACATAGTTGATTAACGCATCCATCCAAACGTATTGAGTATGCTTTTCATCAATTGGAACTGGAATGCCCCAGGGAACATTTACCCTGCTAACACTCAAATCATTCAAGCCCTCTTTTACCCTGTTGATTATTTCCATTCTCTTCCCGGCAGGGAGAACGGAGGAAGGGTTCTTCTGCAAGTAATCCAGGACCTTTTGGGTGTAAGCGCCCATTTTGAAGAAATAGCTCTCTTCACTGATCCACTCTGCCTTCTTCCCATGGGTCGGGCAATTTCCTTCCTTCAAATCCCTTTCAGTGTAAAAGGTTTCGCATTCCGAACAATACCACCCGCTGTACTTTCCAAGATAAATCTCCCCCTTGTCGTGGATTTTTTTGAAAATCCCCTGGCTGACCTTTACATGGTCGGAATCAGTTGTTCTGATGAACCTGTCATGCGAGGTATTAAGCCTTTTGCACAGTTCCTTGAAGAAAACAACCATCTCATCAACAAACTTCTTCGGCTCTTTTCCTGCTTCCTTTGCCTTTTTTTGAATCTTACTCCCATGCTCGTCTGTTCCAGTTAGGAAAAAGACTTCTTCGCCCAATAGCCTGTGCCACCTTGCAATGCAATCAGCAGTAATTTTCTCATAAGCATGACCCATGTGCGGTTTTCCACTTGGGTAATCTATTGCCGTAGTAATATAAAACTTCTCTGCCATAAGCCGCTTCACCTCCCACAAATTACAGTGATTTTTTCCATAAATCAAATAATTATCTCCATTCAAAGCCTTTTATTTCTTTCTTCGTGCTTTTTTTTGGCTTATTTGCCTGCTTTAAGGCCAAGGATTTGAATTGCTTTTGGAAAAGAAATTGCAGGGAAGAATTCCACTTAAAAATTCTTTCAGTTTGAATTCCAAACCCTAAAAGAATATTAATTTCAGGGCACTAATAAATAAAGGAAAAAAATCCAACTGCCCCGACACCAATTCTTAACTCCCGGCCTTTTGCTCCCAGCACCCACAAATGGCAAAAATGGCAAAATGGGGGAACTGCCGCATTAGGGGGAAAGCAGCGGAACAGTACTCTCTTTGGTTGCCATTTAAAAAGCCAAGAAAGAAAAAATTATTTAACAGGGAAGTGTTGCAAATGGCTATAGAACAGGAAACAGTGGAAAGAAGCGAAAGCGAAAACCCATTTATAGAAAAATTCCTCATATTCTTCGAAAGCCAGTACAAGAAAGAAATTGAAAGGCTGGTTGAATCATATCCTGAAAAGAGAAGCATTGAAGTTGACTTTGGTTTACTGCAACAATTTGATTACCAACTGGCAGACGAGCTGATTGAAAGCCCTGATTATTTGCTTGAAGCGGCTGAAACTGCCATTGAAAGAATAGACATCCCTGCTTTGGAGATAAAGGAATTCAAACCACACGTCAGATTCTTTAACCTGCCAAAGGATAGGGAAAAGCTGATTAAAGACATTGGCTCAGAGGATTTAGGAAAGCTAATTGCAATCGAAGGTGTTGTAAGGCAGATAACAGATGTCCTGCCAAAACTCAAAACAGCTGTCTGGCGATGCAGAAGATGCGGCAACATTTACAGAATAGAGCAGCAAAACCAGGAAATAAGGATGCCGAATTTCTGCGAGTGCAAGCACCGGGACTTTGAACTGCAGGCTGAGCAGTCAACATTTATTGACTTCCAGAAAATACAGATTCAAGAGCCACTGGAAAAGCTCAAGGGAA
>JAFCFG010000076.1 GCA_017608725.1 Candidatus Iainarchaeum sp. | reverse complement strand
TTTTTCTGTTTTTGATTCTTCCAACAATGTTTTTCATCCGCCATTCTACTTCCTGGATTGTGCGCCAGTCTGGAACTTTTTTTGCAGCAATTTCTTCAGCAGTTTTGTATCGTCTTCCCTTTACATATTTTTTTTTGAAGTGGTCGGCCTCTCTTCTTGTAACATAGTATTTTCCCCCAACCATGAACTTTTTTAGGTCGGTTCTTTTCAGAGTATTTGGAACACTTAGGTTGATTTCTTTTGCAAATTCTTTAATTGTGAGAACCCTGCCCTTTTCCAAGAGAGCAGGCAATTTTTTTCTGTGCCTTGCCTCTGCGATTATTTCTTTAACAAACTGCTTTGGGAAAAAGTACCTGTGCCTTGGATGCCAGGCGTCTTGGAGAAGGCCTTTTGGACTTGGTTCTTTGCCTGCAAAAATTCTCCTGAGCTTTTCCACAATGTGCCATTGATTTACTGTCAGGCCCTTTTCCTTCGCCATTTGGTATATGTCCCTGGCAGTGTACAACTCCTTTGGGACAATGGCCTTTTTGGGAGAGTCGGCAATAACCTGTATTAGCTTTTCCTCAGGAAACATTACCCCTTTTTTCCTTCCGGGAATTGATTCCCAGAAGCGGATTTTTCCTTTGTGGGCGTTGTCTGCAAGCACCTTTGGGTTAATATCAAGCCCTTTTTCCTTTGCCTTTTCAGCAAGCTGTTTTGGTGTTAGATAGCCTTTTGGGGCTTTTGGCGGTTTTCCAGGCATATGCAAATCACCCTTTCATTTCTTTTCTTTGCTTCACAGTCTTTCAGTATGAATCCTTACTTCTTTGCTTAGTTGCCCTGGCTATTGGCCAGGGCTTGGATTAGGTCAAGCCTTGCAAGGCCTATTTCAATGCTCTTCAATTCAATTAACTCAGCTGTCCTGAATCGGCCTGGCTCTTTCTCTGGATTTCTGCCTCTGCAAATCTTTTTTCTGCAGGCATTGGGTTTTTTGTCTGCAGAAGATATTTCTTCTTGCAGCATTCTTATGGCAACTTTCCTTAATTTACTCATATAAAAAATAAGGTTCTAAAGAATTTAATTGTTTGCTTCCTGTTTGTTAAAATATGCTGCTGCTTGGTCTTTTCAGGTCAAGAAACTTAACGGCTTATAGGGTTGGCCCATTTCATTTTTTTCTTTTATTGGGTGATGGAAAAAGGGAAGGTTTAAGTTGTAATTAGCATAATGTTTATCTATGCCCAAACCAAAAAAAGGCATTAGGGTTAGGGAACTGCGGAGGCTATCTTCAATCAGAGAAATGCCAAAAGGAAACTTTGCTGAATGGCTTGTATCAGCAATGAAAAGAAGGTCAATGCCTGTTGAAAAGCAAAGAGTAAAAGAATATGTCCATCTCTATAACAGGACAAGGCAATTAATTCCCCAAATGGTTGACTTTGTTGAAACAATCTTTGAAAGAAGAAAAAAAGGCAAACTCCATAACCAACTGGTGTTCTTAGGCAGGGGGGCAAGGCCCTTTTACAGGATTGCTTTCAGGCTTGCACCTGGGAAAGGAATTAGTACTGATTCAATAAAACTTATTGAGGCTGGAAGAAGACTTACTGGCAGAGTATATGAAAATCCAAAAATAAGAAGTCAAATTTTAGGATACCTAAAAAGTAAAGGGATTGACTTAAACAAACCCATAAGCTTTATTGACACTGGAGTAATTGGCACTGTTCCCAATGACCTAATTCAAATGTTCAAATTAGAGGGGCTCAGTACTAAGGTAAATGGTTACTTGTTCTATGGGAGAAACATCCACTCAAAAGACGTAAAACAATATGCTCCTTCCCCCTATCTTAAATGGAAATTATCTTCACTTAGTGAAAGAGAAGCAAGGGCAATAATTGAACAGCTGCCAAAATCCACAACAACTATAAAACAGCTGATTTCAAGGCGCAAAAAAGTTAAGCCAAAATATGTAAGAGAAGAACCAGAAGAGATAGTCGGCTCCCTTATTGTAAGAAGGGCCATAGTGGATGCGCTGAAGGAAATTTCAAAAACCACCAAATAAATTGGGTCGCATGAATAGGGGGTATGCTGTCTTATAGTGGTTTTTGACAGCTACAAATTCTACCACTAACTGCCTATTGAAATAGTGGAATTTGTTTAATTTAAAGCAAGTAAAAGCCCTGCAGTATTGCAGCTATTCCCACTCAATTGTTGCAGGGGGCTTGTGCGTTACATCAAAGAAAACAGCGCCAATTCCCCCAAGCTGCATTATCTTCCCTGCAATTTCACCCAGAACTGCTGAAGGCATTTCGAAAAAACTGGCAGTCATTGCTTCCCTGCTTTCAATTGGCCTGAGAACAATTGCTTCTCCTTGGGCATTTACCTGCAGTGGAAGCATAACAACTGGAAATTGCCAAATTACATTTGCAAGCCCGTGTTTTTCAACAATGGATGTTGCAATGCCGTCCGCTTCCCGCAGGAGGGCAATTCTCTCTTTTGTTAGTGTGGCTCTCAGTAATTTAATTGAATCGATTTTTTCAGGGGAAACGGCAATCACGGCCCTGTTTATTTCCCTCAGCGAGTTTGCAAGTACTGTACTGCATTGCCCTGCTTTTTTCCAATCAATGTTGCCCTGCAACAAAACAGTGCCAGCATAGCTTCTGCTGTCTCCCTGGACGCCAACACTCTTCACTGGGAGCACGGTTGCTTTGAATCCAAATTTTTTTGAAATTTCCCGGGCTTTTTGTTCAAGTGCTTGTTGTTCTTCCTCAATTCCATTGCTGCAAAGGCACCTTATAGCCAAACCAGGCCCTGGAAAGGGGTGCCTTCCAATAAGCTTGGAAGGCAAGCCAAGTTCTTTGCCAAGCTCTCGAACCTCGTCTTTGTACAGTTCGGCAATTGGCTCAACCACTTTGCCTTCTTCAATCAATTGTTTTATGTTCTCAACCCTGTTGTGGTGTGTTTTAATCTTTGCGGCATGCTTTGTGCCGGCTGTTTCAATTGTGTCAGGGTAAATCGTGCCCTGTCCCAAAAGCCATTCCTCTTGCTTTAGGTTGAGTTTCTTCAGCTCCCTGTTCTGGATCTCAACAAAGGCTTTTCCAATGATTTCCCTTTTTCTCTCAGGGTCAATTACCCCCCTGAGCTTTTCAAAGAATTTCTTTTCTGCATGGACAACGTGGAGCTCTGAAAAATCAAGCTTTCTCAATGCTGCTTCGACCTCTTTTGTTTCATTCTTCCGCATAAAACCTGTGTCAACGTGCATTGCGTAAATGCTTTTTCTTGGCAGGGCCTTGTTTAGGAGGGCAAGGGCAACTGTGCTGTCAACTCCGCCGGAAGCAAGCAGGAAAACCTTTCTGCTGCCGACCTGTTTCTTTATTTCTTTCGCTTTTTTCTTCAAAAAACCCCCAATTGTCCAATCTGCTTTGCATTTGCATACATTGAAAACAAAGTTTTTGAGGATGATAAGGCCGTTTGGCGTGTGAGTTACCTCAGGGTGAAACTGCAAGCCAAAATAATTCCTGGAAAAGTCGGCTACAGCTGCATTCTCACAATCGGTTGTGCTGCCAATAATAACAAACCCCTCTGGTAAATGGGAAACCTTGTCCCCGTGGGACATCCAGACTGTTTCCCTTTGGGAAAGCCCTTGAAAGATCTTGTCTTGGTTTTTTATCTGCAGTTCAGCAAGGCCATATTCCCTTACCTTTCCTTTCTCAACTTTGCCTTTGAGCTGCTGGGCCATTAGCTGGTGGCCATAGCAGAGGCCAAGAATCGGCTTTTTCAATGAGAAAATTTTTGGGTTGAATTTTGGCGCGTTCCTGCCATAAACTGAGGCAGGGCCTCCGCTTAAAATTATGCCGTTTGCATCTTGCAGCTGCTTTAGGGAAGCTGTTGGCTCAAGGATTTCGCTAAAAACGTGCAGTTGCCTGATTCTCCGGGCAATTAGGTGGGCGTATTGTGCTCCAAAATCCAGGACAATGATTTTGCTTGTTGCCATAAATAAGGGGGAAGGAAAAAGCTTTTTTTACTTTCCCTATGAATTCCCAACATATTCCTGCCAGTGCTTTATTTCCAATTCGTCCAATTTTCTCTTTGAAATACTGTTAATTAGCAGCTTTGCAAGCTGCCTGTTGGTAATTAGGGGAACGGAAAAGTCAACTGCATTTCTCCTCAAGTCATACTCTGCTTCAAGTGTTTCCCTGTCATACTCATCTGGAATAGCAATGACCAGGTCAAGTTTTCCCTCCCTGAAAAAATCCATTACATTTGGCTTCCTTTTCTGCTGCAATTTGAACAAAACCCTGCTGTTAATGCCCTGCTCTTTGAGAAATTCTTGCGTTGTGTCAGTTGCATACAGGTTGAACCCAAGCTTTTTCAGAAGCTGCACCTCATACAGCATTTCAAAACTGTTTTCATTGACACTAATGCTGACCATTATGTTCTTTTTCGGCATTTTGAAGCCGGCTGCAATCAGGCTTTTCAAAAAGGCATCCTCCAGTTCATTCCCAATGCAGGCAACCTCTCCAGTGCTTGACATTTCCACGCCAAGCAGGGGGTCAGCCCCTTTCAATCTGCTGAAACTGAATTGCGGTGCCTTTACCCCAACGTAATCCAAGTCAAGCGCGCTTTTCTCAATCCTGTTCAGCTTTTCTCCAACTATTGCCTTGGTTGCAAGGTCAATGAAGTTAATGCCGCTTACCTTTGATACAAATGGGAAAGACCTTGAAGCCCTCAAATTCAGTTCAATTACCTTTACCTCATTGTCCTTTGCAATAAACTGGATATTGAAGGGCCCTGATATCCTCAGTTCTTTGCATATGCTGTATGCAGCCCCCTTTATTCTCCTAACTGTTTCAAGGTAGGTTCTTTGCGGCGGAAAAACCATTGTTGCATCCCCTGAGTGGACACCAGCGTTCTCTACGTGCTCGTTTATTGCGTAGACAACAACATTGCCCTTGCTTGCAACAGCGTCTATTTCAATCTCCCTTGCGTTTGTAATGAACTTGCTTACAACCGTGGGGTATTCTGGGCTGAGAGAAGTCGCCTTGTCAAGATAATCACCCAAATCCTTTGCGTTGAATGCAACGCTCATTGCTGCCCCGCTCAAAACATAGGATGGCCTTACCAGGACAGGAAAGCCGACCTTTTTTGCAAAGTGAACAGCATCCTGTTTGCTTGTGAGTTCTTTCCACAATGGCTGGTCAATGCCAAGTTCATCGCACAACTGCGAGAAGTGGTGCCTGTTTTCTGCCCTGTCAATGCTTTCAGGGCTTGTTCCAAGTATTTTCACACCTGCTTTATACAGTTTCATTGCAAGGTTGTTCGGAATTTGACCGCCCATGCTTACCAAAGCCCCTAAGGGGCGCTCTTTTTCGTATATGTCCAAAACCCTTTCAAGTGAAAGTTCTTCGAAGTAGAGCCTGTCGCACACATCGTAGTCGGTGCTGACTGTTTCAGGGTTAAAATTAACCATTATTGTCTTGTAGCCAAGTTCCTTCAATGAGTTGTTTGCTGTTACGCCGCACCAGTCAAATTCAACACTGCTTCCAATGCTG
>JAFCFG010000075.1 GCA_017608725.1 Candidatus Iainarchaeum sp. | reverse complement strand
CAGCTCACTCTTGTTTCAAACCTGAGGAGTTTGAGCCTTTTCAGTTCAATAGCATTTTTCACTTTCTCAACAGATGTATTATCCCTGCTTAAACTGAGGACAAAGGCAAGCCTGCCTGAGTCAATTTATCTTCCAGTATATGTGCTTTTCAGGTTTTTGCCTGAACTGGAAAGGGACCTGGTTGAAATCATTTCAATTCACAGAATCAGGGGCATAAGCAAAAGGCAGCCAGTAACATACCTTAAATCAATTCTTGTTCCTGTGCTTTTTACAGCCATACAAAAAAGCGATGAAATCGCCATTGCCTACTACCTGAGGAAAAAGAGGGGTGAAGGCTAGCGGAAAATTGTTTCCTCCCTGCCAGGCCCAATTGAAACAATCTTTACCGGAACATTCAGCTCTTTCTCAATGAACTGCACGTACTCTTTTGCCTCTTTTGGCAACTGGTCAAAGCTCTCTAGCTTTCCCTCCAACTTAAAGCCCCTGAATTTCTTGTAAACAGGCCTGCATTTCATAATGTCCTTGATGTCAGCTGGCCTTTCCCGGACGGTTTCCCTATTTAGCTTATATTCAGTGCAGATCTCTATCTCGTCCAACCCACTCAAAACATCAAGCTTTGTTAAAGCGATTTCAGTGAAGTTGTTCAGCCTTTGGGCTGTTCTCAGAAGCACCAAATCAAGCCAGCCAACTCTCCTAGGCCTGCCTGTCGTGGTTCCGTATTCTGCACCCTGCTCCCTTATTGTGTGGGCAAGGTCCCCCTCTAATTCAGTAACAAATGGGCCTCCGCCAACCCTTGTGGTATAAGCCTTTACTATGCCTATTACTCTTTCAATTGGCCTCAAGCCAAAACCAACCCCTGTGAAAATGCTTCCAGAAATTGGGTGGCTGCTTGTTACAAAAGGGTAGGTGCCAAAATCTATATCCAAGTAGGTTCCCTGGGCTCCCTCAAACATCACTGTTTTGCCCTGGCTCAGAGCATCAGTTACTTCAACGGAGACATCGCCAAGGTATTGCTTCAATTCCCTTCCAAGAGCCCTGTATTCCCTGAAAATCTCATCTTTTGAAATCTGCATCCCGCTGTTGTAAACCGCTTTCAGGGTTTTTTCCTTTATTGAAAAGACTGCATCAAGCCTTTCCATAAAGCGGGCTTCATCAACCAGTTCAGCGAACCTGATGCCTGTCCTGTCTGCCCTGTCAGCATAGCATGGGCCAATGCCCCTGCCAGTAGTACCAATCCTCTGCTTTCCCTTTGCCTCCTCTGACGTTGCATCAAGCATGTTGTGCCAAGGCATTATTATCTGCACTCTGGGGTCAATGACAAGGGAAAATTCAAATTTTCCCTTCAATTGGTCCAACTCCTGCTTTAAAACCCTTGGATCCAAAGCAACTCCTGCAGCAATGCAGCAGCGCTTGCCTTGTATTGCACCAGAGGGCATTAAGTGAAACTTGTATTTCACTCCCTTTACCACAACAGTGTGGCCGGCATTGTTGCCGCCACTGAATCTTACAACCAAATCAGCTTTCTCTCCCAGCAGGTCAACTACCTTGCCCTTTCCCTCATCGCCATACTGGCTGCCAATAACAACAATTGAAGGCATTTCTCTATGCTCACCAATAGAATCGGAAGAGAGAAAGAATTTTTAAACCAATCCCGGAAAAACGAAATTGGGCTTTTGCTGTTTTCCGCACAGGAGTCCCTGGCTTTTTTATTCACTCTAAAACCCTGATTCCTCTTCCTGCTTCCACCTCGCCTCCTTTACCCTCTTCTTGGCAGCACTTAACTCTGTTTTTACCCCCTTTATCCACTCCTTTTTTGACTCGTCTATCTCCCGCCTTGCAAGCTCAGCCTCTTTTTTGGTTTTCGCAGTTTTCAGCCTGATTTCAGCCAGCCTCTGCTTTGTTTCAATTTTTTTCAAGTCAATCTTTTCAAGGCTTGGTTCTTCAGACTCAACACGCTGTTTTTTCGACAGAAAAACCCCGATTGTTGTCGCAATGTTTGAGAACAATATTACAAGAAAGGCCAGCTGGATTATGGCTGCCTGCATTTTAATCTCGGCACCCATTATTGCAGGATAGGACGCAAGGACTGCGGCAGCAAGGCCTCTTGCAATCATGCTCTGCAGAACAGACCAGTCCTGCCTTAGCTCTGACTTCAGCTTTATAAACAACCAGCTTGCAATTGTTCTGGCTGACATAATCAAGGCCAGCAGAATAAGGGCAAGCCCAATAACAAAAGGGCCAATTGAATGCAATTCAAATATTATCCCAATGTAGATAAAGAAAAAGGTCCGAACGAAAAAGCTCAGTTCCCTGTGGAACACTCCAATATTGGTGTCAAGCTCACAGGGCTTCATTCTCAAAAAGGTTGTGATTTCTTTTGCGTTTCCAAGCACCAAACCAAAGACCAAAGCAGCAATTGCGCCGTTTGCTCCAGCATACTCTGCCAGGGCATAGAGCGAAAATAGAACGGCAATTGTCAGAATATACTGGTGCTCTTTTATTCCCCTTACATCCCGCAAAAGAACAAGCCAGTATAGGGCGAACACAAAGCCCAGGACTGCTGCTGTGGAAAAAGCCCTCAAGATTGTTTCAACAATAAACCTTGGCTCAAACATCTGGAATATGATGACCTCAATTATTGCAATGGTTACAATAATGCACAGGGCATCTGTTAGGGCTGATTCCAATGAAAGAAGTGTTCTTGTTTCCTCCTTTACCTTCAGGTTGTTAACCAGCGGGATTATCACCGCACTGCTTGTGCCGCCAATAATTGAGCCAAGCATTAGGGAAACAAGCAGATCCCAGTTAAGCCAGAAATGCAATACGGCACCAATGAACAGAAAGGTTAAGATAAAGCTGAGAATGGAGAAAGCAAAAGCAGGCCTTACCTCCCTTACGACCCTGTGAAAGTTCAGCCTCAGGCCGCCCTCAAACAGCAGAATCATCAGTGTCAAGGCAGCAAACAAAGGCGCTATGTTTTTGAAAAAGCCAATTGTTGGAATGTCAANNNTGAATACAGGGCCAATGGCAAGCCCCAAAAGCATCAATAGAACGGTGTCAGCAATACTGGTTCTCTTGAACAAAACCTGGCCAAGGTAGCCAATAATTATTACCATTGCCGCAAAAACAAACCAGCTTAAAATGTCCGCCATTGAAATCAATAAATTAGATAAACGAGGTTATATTAAAATCTAACTGGAACCATTGAAGGCTGTTGAATATCTCCGCATTTGAAGCATAATTTGAGGCATTAAGCTTAAAAGTATTCGACACCCTGATTGGCATTATTCTGCGCAAGCGCCATTGCTGCAACCCTTAACGCATTCCTTTAAAACTGTTTTCTTCTCTGTTCCTTCGCAGTAGTATTCAAGCAGAGAATCGCCAATGCAGGCATCGCTAACAGTCAAATCTGAAGCAGAGGAAGTGCTGTAGGTGACAGTTCCCTTTACTGCAAAATTCTGGCCTAAATCGCTGTCTTCACAACTTGCTCCAGCAGAGGTACTGGATGGTTCAAACGGGTTAAAGAAATAACACGAGCCGGAAACACATTCCCTGCCATCAATGCACAAATCAACCTGCTTGCTTCCAGGGAGTAAATCCTTTGTCAAAGCAAATTCAAAATCCTTTTCATCGCCAGCAGCCATGCTGCCAATATTAACTGGTTCCACTGTTTCATACACTATGTCATCAGTGTAACTGTATTCCCCTACCTTAAGCTGGCCAGTGCCAGATGGTACTGGATTAAAGGCGATTAAAGTAAAGCTTACGCTGTCCCTTTTGCATTCAAGGTTCTCCAACAAAAAATCAACCGGGATTCTTAAATCTGCCTCGCTTGCACCATTTGGATCAAAGCTGTTTAACTGCATGCTTATATTTACTATGTCAGTTTCCTTATCAGACAACTCACTGTACTTTATAAAGCGTAGCTTGAACATGCTTTCAAAGCCAAGCTCCTTGTCAAGGCAGGTTTCCACCTCTGCTCTGGTCCCCTCCATTATCAAACTGCCATAGGGCGAACCTGCAAAGGGGTCCTGCTGCTGCATCTCCATCATCTTCTCCAAGGTAGTGCTGTCTATCTTCAGCAGAAACTCATAGCAGGGCCTGCCAGCATAATACCTCTGGCCCTTGAGGCTTAGGTCTATTTCATCAATAACCTCATCAAACATTTTTTGGTACTGCTCCCCTGTTAGGGCCCCAAGGTTTTCTTCACCCCTCTCGCATCTTATTCCACTGCCAGATGCCGAAGAGCTAATTAGGGGTGCTTCCGTGCAGCTAATTGACATATCACCCAATTCAAAAAGAGCAACAGTCATGCTCTGGCCCATTACAGCAAAAGCCATAACTGTCTTGTTTTTTCCATTAAGGCTGTAGATATCTGCATCCATTTTAATGGTGCCAAGGGGAAACATTCCCATGCTGGTTGAGCTGCCGTCTTGGTCATCGCCAACACCAATGGAGAAGTCATAGTTGTACTTTCCATTTGGCAAGGGATTTGCCTTTGCAGCAAGCCCCTTGTACAGCTCTTTTGGGTCGCCCAAAAAAGGCGGGCTAACGCCAAACAAGAAGACATATGCCCCAACAGAGGCTGCTGCAACTACGATAATGACCAAGAAGATAATAATTTTATTCATAGCAAAAAAATGATTTAACTACTATTTAAAGATAACCCCTATGAAAAAAAGGGAAAAAAGGGCAAAATATCTCTTTTTAAAGGCTTTGAAAGCAAATATTTTATGGCTGAAAAGAATACTTTTTCTGGGGGCACTGGCCTGGCTTTTGATGATATTCTGCTGCTGCCAGGCAGAAGCGAAGTCCTGCCCAAAAACGTGAATCTGCAGACAAGGCTTAGCAAAAAGGTAAAACTGAACATTCCAATGCTCAGCGCTGCAATGGACACTGTTACAGAAAGCAAGGCTGCAATTGCAATAGCAAGGCAAGGCGGTCTTGGGGTAATCCACAAAAACATGACAGCAGAAAAGCAGGCGGCAGAAGTAAAAAGGGTGAAGAGGTCAGAATTCTTAATTGTTAGGAACCCAATCTGCATAAAGCCAACTGATACCCTGGAAAAAATCCTGCAGCTGAAGAAAAACCACAAGGTAAGCAGCTTTCCGGTTCTGAATGGAAAGAAGCTTGTTGGAATAATCACAACCAGAGACATACTGTTTGAAACAAACTTAAACAAAAAGGCAGCAGACATAATGACCAAGGATGTAATAACAATCGACCATGAGCCAAGCATTGAAGAAGCAAAGGAAATCTTGCACAGGCACAAAATAGAAAAGCTGCCGATTACAAGCAAAGAAAAGCCAATTGCTGGAATGGTAACAGTCACAGACATAAGAAAACAGGAAATGTTTCCAAATGCAGCAAAGGACAGTGCAGGCAGGCTGCTGGTTGCAGCTGCAGTTGGCCCAAAAGACGATGACCGAGTAGAAAAAATGATTTCAGTTGAAGCAGACGCAATAGTCGTTGACACGGCCCATGGCCACAGCAAAATGGTCCTTGAAGCGGTTAAAAGATACAAGAAGAAATTTGAAACAGAGGTTATTGCCGGAAATGTTGCAACAGCAGAGGCGGTTCATGACTTAGCGGCTGCTGGCGCAGACGCAATAAAGGTTGGAGTGGGCCCTGGAGCAATCTGCACCACAAGGGTTATAAGCGGTGTTGGTGTTCCACAATTCACTGCAATACAACAATGCAGTGAAGCAGCAGAAAAATACAAAGTGCCGGTAATTGCCGACGGAGGCATAAAATACAGCGGCGACATCACAAAAGCACTTGCTGCAGGGGCAAACAGTGTTATGATTGGCAGCATATTTGCAGGATGCAGCGAAACCCCTGGGAGGACAATTTACTTGTACAACAGGAAATTCAAACAGTACAGGGGCATGGGTAGTTTGAACGCAATGCAGAAGGGAAGCAGCGAAAGGTATTTTCAAGAGGGCAGACAGGGCAAGCTAGTTCCAGAGGGAGTAGAAGGGATTGTTCCATTCAAGGGAAGCATTTCGGAAGTAGTATTCCAACTGCTTGGAGGCCTAAGGAGTGGAATGGGCCTTGTTGGAGCAAAGGACATTGAAACCCTCAGAACAAAAACAAACTACGTGAGAATAACAGCAGCTGGCTTGAAGGAATCACATCCACATGACATAATGATTACTGAGCAGAGCCCAAACTACCCTGGGTTGTAACTCTTTGTTAAATTGAAAACCAGTGCTTAATGGGAAAAAACCAGTACGCGTTTACAGAAAAGAAACGGGTTTTGGCTTTTGTTAATGCAGCTAATTAAAGGTGAAAGGCCGGCTCTCTGGACATGGAAAAGGGGAAAGCCAGAATCGCTTTTAAAACAGGCACAGAATTCCTATTGCGCATATATGCAGGGGGGAGGATTCAAAACGCCATTACATAGGCGTGATCGTCCGCTTCAAATCCTCAATGCATGCCGTTTCGCTTCGCTCAATGGCATATGCAGGGGGGAGGATTCGAACCCCCGAAGGTACTAAACCACAGGATCTTGAGTCCTGCCCCTTTGACCGCTCGGGAACCCCTGCATTGGAATAATTTTAATGAGAAAAAGAACTATTAAAAGCTTGCCTTTTCCTAGAAAAGCAGGACATCGCCGCTTCTGATTATTGGGAACTTGCCTTTTTCTGCTTTCAAGAAAATTGCTCCCTGGCCATCCTCCTGCAAACTTATGGAGCTTTTTCTGCCAGCCTGTATGTCAGTTACCCGCAGCTTCACTCCCTGAAAGCTGGTTACATCCTTTTTGTTAATGCTTCCTTCCAAGACAACGCCCTGCAGCATCAGGCTCTCGTGCACGTGAAAAATGCCGGTAACCTGAAAAGAGCCCCCTCTGGCAACATTTGGGCTTGAGCCAATCTCCCCCCTCACCATCTTCTTTCTCTGCAGCCTTTCCTCCATTGCCTTTCTCTTACTTGCCTCTGGAATGCAGATGCCAAGATTGTGCTTTTTCCTCTCCTTTTCAAAAAGGCCTTGTAAAACCCTCATCCAGATAACCCCTCTCTAGTATAATACTATCATCAAAAGAAATATAAAAAAAGTGGCCTTGGAGCGAAAGAATTAAATAAATCCAAAACAGCAATTATACCATGGATGCAAAGGTTTACTGGAGATGTGCCTTGGGATTACTTTGGGCATTCATGTTCTTCGTTCTTCTATCACTTGTAGTTGGAATGGTCTACTTAAGCAAGCTTGCAATCTACCCCTACGCTGTTCTCTCAGCAATAGTCTTGGTTGTTTTTCTAATCGTGTTCTCGCTTTTCCACAAGAGAAGCAAGGCAGGGCTGCATCTTTTGCTTGTTGTTTCAGCGCTGTTTGTAGTAAACCAGGCGCTAACCCTGTACTTCATTTTAACACAGCCAGGGTCAATCCTTCCAGCCAAGATATATCCGCCTATTTTGGAGGGAACCTCGCCAGTTTCCCCAACAGTGGTTTCCACGCTGCTGCTCTTGTGGGGCATTGTGCTGTTCCTCTCAGCTGGAAAAAGCAGGGATGTCTTTGACGAAGACATGAGGAGAGAAAAGATTGCGTGGCTGCAGAAAATAAAGAAAGAGGTTTCAGCACCAGCAAAGAGCAAATACTAAGCAGGCGAAACCCTAAAAGAAGGTTTTTCTGCTTCAAACGCTTTTGAGGAATGCAAACACTTGCTCTGAGTTAGATAAAAGAATGTCAATTGTGTGCCTGCTGCCAGACCATAGCCAAAAGCAGGCAGAGCAAGAAAACAAGGAGTAAAGCAGTGAAGTAACGCATGAACGCAGGGGATGGGATTCGAACCCATGCGGCCTTTCGGCCACGAGCTGTCTGCGGAATTGAATCGCAAAGCGATTCCTTAGATTGCAGAGCAATCGGTTAAAATTTGCGTTAGCAAATTTTTTCTTTTGCAAGCCTTTCTTTTCTAAAGAAAGGCTTTAGCAGGCTCGCGCGTTAAACCACTCCGCCACCCCTGCATTTCATTGCTTGGGTGGCGTTTTTTCCCAAGGCTTTTTTTTCACAAGAAAAAATGCCTCCGCCATCCCTGCAGTAAAGGTTTGGAATTAAGTAATTATTGAAAGTAGTTATTTAATTGTTATTGCATGCTTGAATTGAATGGGAAGTTAAGCAAAAAATATAAATACGGGGATGACGTAATATAGTTTGAATGCAGGAATTTTTGTTATTGGACTTGGCTGGCTTGATTGCCGGCATTGCAGCAATTTATTTTGTTTTAAAGATTCAAACGCATTTTGGCAGGCTGGTGCAGCCTGCTTTCCAGCTGTTTATAACAATTATTGGTTTGCTGATGGCCTCAATTGTTGCAAAATACTTTGTTGGAGAGTCAGCTGCCCTGGATGCCTTGAACAACGCGGTGATAATCGCAATACTTCTTGCTATTTCCATTGGAATGTACCTGTTCCACACAAAAGTCCCGGAAATAAAGAAATAGCATCTGGAAGTTTGACGATTAACTCCTGATTGAAGTTGAAAATTTTTGTTTTTCAAACAAAGGTGCGTTTTGAGCTGTGCTCCGCTGGGAAACTACAATTGCATTGAGGGCAAGTGCCTGGAAATAATAAGGGAGGCTTGATTCTTGAAAAAGCAAAATGGCGGGTTTTGCCCTATTAATAAACCGCAGGAAG
>JAFCFG010000002.1 GCA_017608725.1 Candidatus Iainarchaeum sp. | reverse complement strand
AGCGCCAGCCCAGCACTAATTGCAGGTCCATCACATTTGTTCCAGTTGGGCCTGTAACGATTTCTCCTTTAATTTTTTTGAAGAAGCTGTTTGAATCATTTCGCTGTAAGAATTCTTTCCAATCCAGTTTTTTCTTAATTGCCTTTTGCAATGTGGGGAATCAGCAATTGCCCCAGCAGCCCTGCTTTTTCCGTCAATCCCATCAGTGCCAATAGAAACAAAAATTCCCTTCCCCAATTTCTCCAATTCAGGCAAGCAACCAAGAACCATTTCCTGGTTTCTGCCCCCCTTGCCCCTTCCAATAACCTTTACTGTGGTTTCCCCAGCAGCAAGCAGGGCAACAGGCTTTTTCTTTTTAGCAGCAATTCTCACCAGCTTTTTTCCAACCTTTTTCGCTTCCCCCTGCACTGTGCTACTATAAATTACTGAATTAAATCCAAGCTTTTTCGCCTTTTTCTGCATTGCCTTCAACGCAACAACGTTGTTCAACAAAATAATGTTCCTTACTTTTTTGAAAATTCTGTCATTTGGCTTTGGTGTTTCAGGCACCAAGCCATTTGCTCCGTTGGCAAGCCTTTGCCTTGCATTGCTTGGAACCTTTCTCCAAATCCTGTGCTTTTTCAACACTGCAACCGCTTGCCTGAACGTGCTTTTGTCCCCAGTGGTTGGGCCTGATGCAATTGTTTGCAGGTCATCTCCAACCACATCTGAAACAATCAATGCATGCAGGCTTGCAGGGTAAGCTGCCTTTGCAAGAAGGCCGCCCTTTATCCCACTCAAATGCTTTCTAACACAGTTTATTTCATTTATCGTCGCCTTTGATTTAATCAGCAGCTCATTTGTTTTCTTCAGTGCTCTAATGCACACTGGTTTTGCTGGCAGTGCAAGCAATGCTGAGCCTCCACCACTTACAAGTGCAATAACCAGGTCATTGCTCCCTGCCTTTTCCGCAATTGCAAGGATTTTCTTTGCTGCGTCAACGTTCTTCTTTGAGGGGAAAGGGTGTGTTCCAATAAAGGGCTGAATTCTTTTTGTTTTCGCTTTTCTCACGCTGACAACTGCCCCAGTTGCAATCCTTTTCCCAGCCCTTTTTTCAAGTGCTTCAGCCATTGCAGCCGAGGCCTTTCCAAAGCCAATAGCGTAAACATTCTCAAACCCTGCCAGCTTGGGCAGCTTTGCCTTTTTTATTGCTTTCTTGACTTCAACTGCCTGAATGCCTGCTTCAACTATTTGCAGTGCCTTTGCAGCCTGTTTTGGAAAAGAGGAATTTCCAATTAAGAATTTTTTGTTTTTTAGAATCATTCACCCAACCACTTCCAGAAGCTGCCGCCACTCTGTTATTATTGCGTCAGGCTTTGTTCCCTTAACTCCTTTGTCTCCTTTTCGCAGCCGCAGGCTTTTTGTGTCGCCTGCAAACAGAATTGTTTTGAAACCCTGCTCTTTTCCGACGGCAATGTCCTTGTACAAGTCATTTCCGATGAAAGCAATTTCGTTTCTTTTAATCCCCTGCTTTTTTGCATTTTTCAGGATTTTTTCAAAAAGCTTTTTGCTTGGCTTGCTTTCTCCAATCTCAAAGCTGAATGCGCTGAAGCCTGGCTCAAACAGCTGCTGCCATTTCCGCACCATTCCCCTGCTGTTCTCCCTTAGCCCTAAATCAAGGCTTATTTTTGAATAGAGCTGGGAATTGCTAGCAATTCCCGCTTTTATCCCTTTTTTCTTCAATTGCAGGACAGTTTTTAGAAAGCCTTTGTAAATTGCGCATGGTTCCCTAATCCAGCTGCTTAGGTAGGAGGCCTTCAGTGCAATGAGGGGCAGGTTTTTTGGCAGGGGTTTCCCGCATTGTTTAAACAATTTTTTCAAAAGCCTTTCCCAGATTTTTTCTGCCCTTACTTCAGGGCTTATTGCCCCTTTTGCCCTTTTCCTTTCGTGCTCTTTCAATATTTCAGTAAAAAACATTTCTTCAAGCAGGATAGCAGGCCTTTTCCTTGAATTTAGTTTTTTAAGGCAATGCTTTAAGCCGAATTCCTTTATGGTTTCCCTGAAGCCCTTCAATCGCAGTCTTTTGAATTGCTTGCTTTTTGAGTGCTGGTTTGCAACAAAGACAGTGCCGTAAAGGTCTACCAATATTAATTTTGTGCCAGGCAATTTTGTAAGCTTTTCTTTCAGTGCCGGTTTTCTGGCTCTCTTTGGCGGGGGAAACCTCTTCCTTGTTTTTTTCGCAAAGGCAATTATTTCTTTCTCCATTTTTATGACCCTATTGCCCCATTATCAGCGGGTGGATGTAATCCAAGTCAAGGTATTTGTTCAACACTTTCCTGTTTCCAATCCTGTTCTTTTTCACTGGCTTCAGGTAGTTTTCTGTCCCAATTGCGTAAATGTGCCAAAGCCTTTTTGCCTTTGCCCTAAGGCTGTATTTTGCCATTATCACTTTTCTGTTGTGCCTTACAAGCTCAACTGGCTTTTTCTCCGCTATTTTCGCCATTCTTCCAATGCTTGGGTTCAATGCAAGGAATTTCTTTGTCTTTTCCCTGTCCTTGAAGATTGTTTTAATCGCTTCCAGTTGCATTTCCAAGCTTAGTTCCTTGAAGTCAATGCACTTGCAGCCCTTTACCTTGTAGTACTTGGTTTTTCTCATATCTTTCAGAACCCTTTTCTTCAAAAGCAAGGGCATACCCTGCTTTTTCCTCAGCTTGTTCACGCCATGGAAGAAGATTTTGAACAGCCTTTCCTCACTGTTTCTAATCCAGCTTACATCAACAAAAAGCTTTTTGTACATGTGCCCTAGCTTCAGCCCGTTCTTCTCGAAGTCCCTGCAGACATATGGGATCTTTCTGCCAATCACTGGCTTGCCGGTTACCCAGCCCTCGTGGAATGCAAAGCCAAAGCCCTCAAGCATTGAGCTGGTTAAAACAGCCTTGCTTACTGCAAACAAGTCAACTATGCTGAATTTCCTTACCTTTCCCCTAACTTCCACCCTTTCCTCTGAACCACTTATTACTTCAGCACCAACCCCTATCACAACTGGAAGCCCCTGTTGTCTTACAAACTTTTTTATCTTTTCAGCATACTTTACGTCAGGCCCACTGTGTGCTTCAAGCGTAATCACCAATTGAAACTTGTCATTCAAGTAATTCAATGCCTTAAGCAGCAGAATGCTCTCTGCGTTGTTCTTTCTCCTCATGCACTTCAGCGGGCTTACCAGGATTTTCCTTCTTGGGTCAAAGAAATAGTGGTTCTTAATGCTGTATTGTTCAATTGCCTCGATCAGCTGTTTTCTGAATCTCTTTTTTGTTGTAATTGCCTTCTTTGAAAAGAATTCTGTGTCAATGCTGTTTGGCAGGAAAAAAATTCTTTTCTCATTTATGCCAGCCAATCTCAAATTTTCTGCGTCCCTGCTGTTAATCGTTGCGTAGAAAACGTTTCTGCTGTTTGGGTACATTACCTCTGCTGCGAATTTCTCATCCCTTCTGCCGGTGCAGTACTGCAAATTCCTTAACATTTCCGGCCTGCCGTTCTCAGCGAAGTCATGGACTTGGTCCAGAATCCAGAGCGGTGTTTTCAATTTTACACAGTCCTCTGCAAGAAGCTTTATTGCAGCAGACAGCTTTGGGTTCTTGCCCAAAGGTAGCCCGTGGCAGTGCAGAATAAAGGGGTTTTTTGGTGAGCATTTCTCCAATGGCAGTTTTTTCACTATTTTCTCCTTCAACTCGTTTGCTTCATCCAAAAACGCTTCCTTGCTCTTATACTTTTTCAAATCGTAGTCAAGTTCGGGGATGTCAACTATTTTGATTTCAACGTTTCTTACTTTTTTGAAATCCCTGTTGATTTTTAGGTTCTCTGGTTTTGGGGCAGCCCAGGCTGATGCAAGGACAAATACCTTGATTTTCCTATTCTTCCCGAAGGAGAGAATGGAGTCAATGGTATTCTCTATTACTGCCCTGACGCCAGCCGGCACTAGGTGATAGTGCAACTGTGCCATATGCAGGGCAGTTGGAAATTTTTTCTTCGGCTGCAGTTGCAACAGGTCTTTGCGCATGGTATCTTTTGAAGGAATAGTTTTTTATCTTTTTAAGCTTTTGCTGGCGTTTCCAATGTGATTATTTTTTCAGTTAGCCGGCAAATCCCGGCTGCGAATTAAGCCCATACTCCGCTTTGCTCCGTATGGGCTGTGCTCGCTAACGCTCGCATTAGCCGGCAAATCCCGGCTGCGAATTAAGCCCATACTCCGCTTTGCTCCGTATGGGCTGTGCTCGCCTCCGGCTCGCGTTATTTTTTCAGCTCTTTCTTCAGAAGGGCGATTAGTGGAACGGGCTCTGGGTCAAGCTTGTTTAGCAAGGACAGGTAATAGGAAGTCAAAGCAGCCAAGAACAAAGTATAATAGGTTGTTGCAATCAGTGTTTTTCCCTCAAGCTGCACTTCTGTTACATTGAAGTGTTTTTTGAAAAGCTTTTTCACCACAGCAAACCTTTTCTGAATTTTTTTCAATTCATTTTCGTGCCTTAGCAAGATGAATTCGCAGTTGCCCCTCTTCAGTCCCAAAAAAGCGTTTATTTCATTGTGGTTGTGCTCAGGCAAGAAATGGCTTAAAGCAAACTGCTTGCTGTTCTCATTCAACTCTGTCCTGAACCTGTAGGCAGCTGTTTGCAGTTCCTCCGCTGCATAGATTACTGGCAGTTTCCCCTTTAACTTCAGCGCCAAATCCTGTGCTTTGTCCTCAATCTTTGCCTGCTGTTTCTTCAGCAGGAAAACCATCCCATTAAGCTGCCTGTTTTTCCTTTCAATAAGCTTCATCTTCTGCAGGACAATCAGCATTGGAATGCTCAAGTAAGCAGAGGCCATTCTTGGCTGTGGGCTGCTTTTTGGAATAGTAATGCAGTCCTTCTTGGCCATTTTCTTCAATTTGCCACCTGTTGTAAGAGCAATAACATAAGCCCGCCTCTTCTTGGCCTGCCTGTAGCACTGCAGTGTTTCCTCTGTGTTCCCGGAAAAACTCACGCAGAAAACAAGGGTTTTGCTATCCACATAAGCTGGCAAATCATATGAATTGAATACTTCGAACGGAACCTTCAGCTCCTCTTTCAACATGTCGCGCAACAGTGCACTGCCAACTCCGCTACCGCCCATTCCGCAGCCAACTATTTTTTCAATCCGCCTTTTCTTTGGCTTGAACTTGTTTCCAATATAGATTGATTCAATACACTGGTCTGGGAAAGTCCTAAGCCAGGCCAGAACATTCTTTTTATCGTATTTCTCCCTCAGCTTCTCCCAGCGCATTTCAATACCTACTATTGCTCAAAAGAATAAATACTTATTGGTTCAAAGATTGGCTTTATTTCTTTACCCTCTTCTCCAATTTTTGCTTCAAAATCTTGCTAATTGTTCCGCCATCAACTTTTCCCCTCAGCTCTTTCATTGCATCCCCCATCAGTGCCCCCAATGCATGCATTCCCTTTTCCTCAACCAGTTTGCTGTTCTTCTCAATGAGTTTCACAATAACCTTTTCCACATAGCCTGCTTCTACTTTTTCAACCTTCAATTCCTTCAAAACATCTGCCAAGGCCTTTTCAGGCTGCTTGCTCCACTCTCTCAGAGCACTAATCAGCACATCCTTTGTGATTTCCCTCCTTTTCTCAGCCAAAAGGATTTCTTCAACCATTTTATCGCTGATTCCACTTGCTCCTTCCCTGCTCAACTGCTTTAAGCCCTCCAATAGCAAGGTTGCAGCGGTTGTTGCATTCACTCCCCCGCCCAAAAGATGTTCGAAAAAGCACGCGTAATTGCTCAAGCGCATTCCGCTTATCAAATTGCTGCTTAATCCCTTTTCCTTGTACAACTTCTCCCTCTCCTCAACTGTCAATGGCAGCTCTTTCCTCAATTCCTTCAAATACTTTTCTTCAATCTTCACTGGTTCAAGATCGGTTTCGGGATACATTCTTGCAGCACCGGGCAAGGGCCTGCTGTATTCAGTGTTGCCCCCTTCCAATGCATCCCTTGTTTCCTCTGGCACGCCAATCAATGCTTGCTTGCTTCTCTCAACAACAACCTGCAGGGCCTTTAGCGCCTTTTCCTTTTCCGCCTGCACTAAAACAAATGCATCATTCATAATGCAGTCGCATTTCTGCCTTGCCTGCTCTATTTCCCTCCCGCTTATTCCATAATTTGGCAGTTCGTCGCTGTGAACAATTCCCTTCAACCCGGTTTTTGCTTTCACATAGCCTGCAAGCTCTGTTCCAAACCTTCTGCCTGGCTGAACTTCCTTGCCCAACAAGCCCTGCATTTTGTAGAGCTTTATTCCAAAAACCGGCTTGCCCTTCAAAAACTTGCATGCGCTTCCTGCAAATATCCGGCTTAAATCAAAAATCTCAGCATCATCCAACTCCCTTTCGCTTATTTTTCTCTTCAGCATTTCTTCCCTCAATTCAATCAATGCAACCTGCCTTTGCGCTTCCCTTCGCACATATTCACCAATCAACCCCAATTCCTGCACGCCCTTTATTTCAACTCTTGCGCCCTTTGCAATTGAAATGTTTATATCCTGCCTTATTGTGCCAAGCCCCCTCTTTGCCTTGCAGGTTCGCCTGAAGAGTTCTCCTATTTTTTGTGCGCACTCTTTTACTTCTTCAGGAGTACGCAGATCGGGTGCAGTTGCCAATTCAATAAGTGGAATGCCCAATCTGTCCAACCTATACACAATTTCATTTGCTTTTTTTTCCATTGGCCTGGCAGCATCCTCCTCCAAGGCCATTGTTTGGATCCCAACTTTTTTGTTGCCCAATTCGAGTTCGCCGCCTACTGCGACGAGCATTGTTTTCTGGAAACCGCTTGTATTGCTGCCATCAATAACTGCTTTTCGCATTACAAACAATTCATCCAAGACCTGTGAGTTGCTCATCAATGCTACCTTCAAAATAGTTTCAAGCGCTTCACTATCGGCTGGTTTGGGTGGTTCTTCATCTGCTTCAATCAAACAAGTGCAGTCACTGTATGCCTGGTAAACGTAGGTCTGGCCTTTTCCAACTGCTTCCATTGCAGCCCTGTCAAACTCTCCAAGTTCAGAGGCAACTGCCCTAAGTTTTCTCTTAAAGGTAATATCTGGTTTTTCATCTCTCAGAACAGAGGGGCACCTGCAGAATAGCTTGCCAGTGTCAAGCTGCTGATGGCACTCCAAACCGGCCATTAAACCGATTTTTTTCCAGTCTTGTTCCATGGTTTCCCTACTGATGTAATAGTAAAACTTTTTTAGAAGTATCTAATCTTGTGGATTTTGCTGTACAGCATTAGGGAGTGGAGCCCTGAGATTATTATAAAAAGCAAGAACAGCAGCCTTGTTGAAAAAAGCAGGGGCGGTTTCAGGGCCTATCACTCAAGGCACAGCCAACTGCTGCAAGCAATGCAAAAAGCCGGCTTTGGGGAAATTGAGAAATATAAAGAGATTGAAGGCGAACGCAACCACGATGTTTTTATTGGACAGAAACCTTAAGCTTCAGCCAGCTTTTCTCCAAGCCCAAAGCACTGCTGCATCACTTTCCCATTCTTCAGAATTTCCAATGGTTTTTCTGCTTTTGCAACGATGCTGCCGACAAGCTCCATTTTTAGCTCTTTTACAACAAATTGCAATGCTTGCCCGCATCTCTTCACGTGATGCAAGTCTTGGCCTCCAACGCAGACAATTGCTGCCCTTTTTCCCCTGAATCTGCTGGGTGAGCAGTATGGATTGAGTCTATCAACAAACAGTTTCATTAGCCCTGAGTAATTGCTGAAGTAGTTTGGTGAACCGAAAACAATTGCATCGGCTGAAAACAACTTGCCGTACAAAGGCTGCATCCCGTCCATAATATGGCAGCCCTTGTTTGTGCCCCAGCAGGTATCACAGCCATCACACAGCTCAATTTTCCTGTCCCGGAGCAAAACAAGTTCAATTGCTGCTCCTTTGCTCTTTGCTCCATCAAGCAGCCTTTTCAACATTGCCTCTGTGTTTCCCTTTCTTGGAGAACCGCTTATTGCGAGGACTTTCATAAAAAAAAGAATTAGGGGAAAATTGATTTAAATCTGAGCTTTGCTCAAACTATCTTCTGTGGAAGTCTCCCATACTTTGCAGTTTTGCGGGAACGTTCCCGCTTATTGCCTTTGCGCCGGTTCTTCGACTGCCTTTTTCGGCTTTTGTTCTTTATATTCTATGGCCTTGGGCTTTTCTCCCCTGGTTTCTTACTAAAATTTATATTCTCTCAGCTTTTTTATTTCCTTCTCTCCAGCTCAAGTTTTTCGCCTGGGAGAAAAAAGCTGCTGCCAGTATTGTGCAGCACTATTTCGCTGTCCTGCATGCTCTCATCCTTTTCTGCGTGGACGATTTCGCCAATAACAAGGAAATGGTCTGCCTGCCCTGTTTCAATAATGTCCTTCAGAGTGCATTCCAGGACAATTTTTGCCTCTAGGGCACTTGGAGCCTTGACCTTTCTGCTTTCCCGCAGGGTAATCCCGCTTTTCTCAACCTTGTCAGGGATTTTTGCCTCGCAGGCTATTGCCTTGTCAGCCCAGTCCTTTGTTACTACGTTGACTACAAATTCCTTTGTCCTCCTGATGTTCTTTACAGTCAGGGTTTCCCTTCTTTGAATCCCCAAGTAGAGCATTGGCGGCACAAAGGAAACCGGTGCAATCCAGGAATAGGGGGCGGCGTTTGCCTCTCCTGCCGGATTAACGGTTGTAACGAGAACAGTAAGCCTTGGGTAAAGCAATCTTACTGCCTGATTTGGTTCTACTTTCTGCATGCTTATGCCCCCAGATTAATTTGGTAATTACTTTTTTAATCCCTTTTGTTTGCCTTTTTTATTGGAGGCCCTGAGGGTGGATTTTATTCCTATTCTTTTCGGAGTTGTTGGCGGCCTTGCTTTGTTTCTTTACGGAATGCTGTTACTGAGCAGGGGCCTACAAAAAGCAGCTGGAGAAAAGCTCAGGCATTGGATTGAGAGGCTGACAAACAACAGAATAAAGGCCGTTGGTGTTGGGGCGCTTGTAACTGCTGTTATCCAGAGCAGTAGCATTACAACCGTTACCCTTGTTGGACTTATCAACGCTGGTTTGATTTCTCTGCAGCAGTCGATTCCTGTGATAATGGGTGCAAACATTGGAACGACTGTAACAGCACAGTTAATTGCATTCAAGGTTGGTGCTTTTGCCCTGCCAATCATTGCAATTGGTTTTGCAATTATGTCTTTGAGCAGGAGGCCCCAGTACAAGTACATCGGCCAGGTAATTCTTGGCTTTGGCATTCTCTTTCTTGGAATGAATACAATGGGTGCCGGTGTCAAGCCGTTGAGAACTGATCCTGAAATTATTGCCCTGCTTACCTCGCTTGGGCAAACCCCTGTTTTGGGGATTGTGGCTGGAGCAGTCTTTACTGCATTCATTCAAAGCAGTAGCGCTACTTCCGGTCTTGTTATTTCAATGGCCTCAGAGCAATTGCTTGATTTGCCTTCTGCAATTGCAATAATTATCGGAGCAAATATTGGAACTTGCATAACCGTAATTTTTGCATCAATTGGCGCTACCTTAACCAGTAAGAGAGCTGCGTTGAGTCACATAATCTTTAATCTGATTGGCGCAGCAATCTTTTTCATCATTTTTGGGCCTTTTGTTTCGCTGGTTGCATTAACGTCCCCTGATTTACCAAGACAAATTGCAAATGCCCATGTGATATTCAATGTTTCAACAGTTATCTTAATGTTGCCCTTTGCAGCGGCCCTGGTTTTTATTGTCAAGCGAATATTGCCTGGAAAGGAAATCAGAATCGATGGGGGTTCAAAGTTTTTGGATAAAAGGACTTTGAAAGCGCCGGCAGTTGCCCTTGGTCAAGCGGAGAAAGAGGCTCAGAGGCTTGGTGATATGGCTTTGGCAACCCTTAATGTGGCTATAAAGGCTTTCAAGAACAGTAACTTAAAGCTTGTGAAGGTTGCTGAAAAGCAAGAGGATGCCGTTGATGAGCTTGATAATGAGATTGAGGCATTTCTTTCAAGGATTTCTCAATTGGAGTTAACCAAGGAACAGGCTAGGAGAACATCGTCTTTGGTTCACTCAATTTCTGATATTGAGAGGGTTTCAGACCATGCAAACAATATTGCTGAATTGGCTGAGAGAAGGGCAAGGGAGAGGCTTGTTTTCAGCAAGCAGGCTCTCAGGGAACTAGATGAAATGTTTAGGAAGAGCGTGGACTCTTACAAAAAAGCGTTGGCTGTTTTGGTTTCAAAAGATAAGGCAATAGCCAGAAAGGTATTTGATTTGGAAAGTGAGATTGATGGCCTGGCAAAGCAGTTTGAGCAAAATCATTATGATAGGATGAAGAACGGGCAGTGCGATCCCAGGTCAAGTGTTGTTTTCTCTGATTTAATAAACAATCTTGAGAGGGTTTCAGACCATGCACACAATATTGCAATGGCAACAGTGCGGGGTTTTTAATCAAATTTAAATTCTTTTATTTCTGTCCTGCTGCTTATTTCGCCCCGCAGGTTCTGACCAATGAGTTTTTCTGCTTCTTCCTTTTTGTAATTCCCAAGAAGCCAGGCAAGCTTTACAAGGGCTGTTTCCGGCAGCATGTCCTCTCCCGGGATTACCCCTAGGGCCATTAGGTCAGTGCCCTTATTATAGACATGCATTTGAACCCTGCCGAACAGGCAAGTTGAGGTCATTACTGCGATGCCCCCCTGCTGGACGAATTTTTTTATTGCAGGAAAAATCTTTGCATGGGCTTTTTTTGTAGTTTCGTCTGGCGTGTGCCCTGGCGTGTTCCCCAGGCCAGTTCCTTCAATGACAAGGCCCTTGAATTTGTGTTTTGAAAAGAATTCAAACTGTTCTGGAAACATGTTTGCGCTGATTTTAAGCAATGCAACCCTTTCCTCGAATTTGGGCTTTGCAACCATCTTCTCCCTGGACTTCCTTGCGTAGTCTTTTTTCAGAAATTTTATTTCGTTTGAATTGTAGTCCACTAGTGCAATCGGTGTATCGTTCACTGGCTTGAATGCATCCCTCCGCGAGGTATGCAGCTTTCTTGTTTTACAGCCAGGCAGTATGGCGCATTTTTCATCGCTGCTGCTGTGGTGCATGCACAGGGCAACACCAGCAAAGTCTGATTTTGCGATGAAGTTTGCAGCACAGATTAGGTTCATTGCTGCATCACTGCTGCCCCTGTCGCTTGACCTTTGTGCTCCAACAAATAAGACAGGAATTGGACATTTTTCCAAAGCGAACGCCAGGCCTGCTGCTGCAACAGCCAAGTTATCAGTTCCCATCCCAATGATAACACCAGCAGTGCCTTTCCTGGATTCTTCTTCAACTGCCTTTGCTATTATTCTAAGATGCTCAAAGCGCAAGTCATCGCTCCACATGTTGCAAAGCAGTTTTGAATCGAAGTTTGCAATTTGTGAGAGCTCTGGGAACATTGTCAAAAGGTCAGCCGGGCTGAATGAGCTGTAAATTGCGCCTGTTCTGTAGTCAACCCTGCCCGCTATTGTCCCGCCTGTGTGAATGATTGAAATTCTTGGCAGGCCAGGCTTTTTCTCGAGCTTTGCTACTGCTGGCTTAGCAACAGCTTTTCCTGCCCCAAGCTTTTTTGCGTCCTTTATTTCACTTACTTTCACACCAACGTTGTAGCCGCTGTCAAGTTTTAGAACAAGAATCTCTGCATCCTTTGAGGGAACAATTGTCCCTTTTAACAGCTCTTGCCCCCTCTTTACCTCTATGAGGTTTCCCTCTTTAAGTGAATGTTTTTTGAGAAAGGAATCCAAATTCATTTGGAATCAGTTACTATAGGTTTGGAAATGGTTTTAATCAGTTGTGCTTTGCAGAATCAACATTGTCTGAGTTCTGTCTATGCCCTCATAGTCCCTAAGTTTATCCATCAGAATTGTGTTCAATTCATCAATGTCTTTTACCCTTACCTTTACAATAGCATCTATTTCCCCGGTTACAATGTTCATTTCTTCAATGCCTGGCAATTTCGCAATCCTTTTAATAAGGCTCCGGACCGGTATTTTCTTTTCTTTAAGCTCCCTATAGTCAACAGTGATTGCGACATAGGCCGCCATGTTTTTCCCAAGCTTTTCATGGTCAACATTGATTGTATACCCTTTAATAACCCCTTCCTTATTCAGTTTCTTTATCCTGTTGTGCACTGTTGTGCCAGGCAACCCTGTTTTTTTTGCAATCTCAACTACTGAGGCCTTTGCATTTTTGCGCAAAGAATCCAAAATAAGCAAATCCTTGTTATCAACCATATTGGAATATACATTCCGTTATTATTAAAATATTAAGCAATTTTTGTATGTTTTTTCCATTTTTTGTCAATTAATTTAATATAGAATGAAAAAGAGAATCTATATAATTGGTAAAAAATCGCCAAGTGCATTCCCGAGCCTTGAAGCCAAGCAGAAACGCACCTGACAACTAATTAGGTGTCTAAAACTTTTTTTAAACATATTTTCAGGCATTTTTGCCGAAATTTGTCTTTTCTCTTTTTTTTGATAATGGTTTAAATAATAGAATGATTCCTATTATTAGCTGAGGTAAATGTTTGTAGCAAGCAAGGCTTTGTTGAGGAGGGCAAGGGCAAAGGGCTATGCACTGCCTGCTTTAAACACAAGCAACTTGGAGGTAAGCAAGGCCTTATTTGAAGCAGCAGAGCAAACAAGGGCCCCGTTGCTGATTCAGACCACTGAATCAACAATTAGGTATGCAGGCCTTGAAAACATCTTTTCTTTGATTAAGGCAATGGAGAAAACGTCAACTGTTCCTGTTTGCATTCATTTGGACCATGGAAAGAACTTGCAGCTGATAAAGAAGTGCGTTCAGTTGGGCTACAAAAGCGTGATGGTTGATGCAAGCAGGCACCAGTTCAAGAAAAACCTTGCTGTAACACGAAAGGTTGTAAGAATTGCCCACAGGAAAGGCTGCAGTGTCGAGGCAGAGCTTGGCAGCTTGGGCAGGATTGGCGATGTCCTTTTAACAGAGCCTAAACAGGCAAAGCTTTTCGTTCAAAAAACAGGCTGTGATGCTTTGGCCGTTGCAATTGGGACATCGCACGGAGCCTACAAGTTCCAGGGCAAGCCGAGGGTTGACCTCTACAGGCTCAGGGAGATAAGCGAGGTTGTTTCCATTCCACTTGTTTTGCATGGCGCAAGCAGCGTGAACAAAAGAGTAGTGCAGAGGGCAAACAGGTATGGGGCAAAATTGAAGGGCGCAGTTGGTGTTTCAGAATCCGACCTTAGAAAAGCAATAAGGCTAGGGGTTGCAAAAATAAACATTGACACTGATTTGAGGCTTGCTTTTACACTTGCTTTAAGAGAGTTCTATGCAAAGAATAGAAGCAGCTTTGACCCAAGGGATGCCCTGTTATTTGCCCAAGGCCTGGTAAAGCAAACAGCGATAGAGAAAATGAAGCTGTTTGGTGCAAAAAATAAGGCAAAAAGGTAAAGGTTCCATGAAACTAGCTTGTCTTTTTTCTGGCGGCAAGGACAGTTGCTATGCGTTGTTTGATGCAATCAATCAGAATCACAGCATATCAGCTCTTGTTTCAATCAAATCCAAAGCTGATGATTCCTTCATGTACCACTTGCCAAACATTCATTTAACAGAGCAGGCAGCCATTGCAGCAGAGCTGCCTCTTGTAATTGGTGAAGCCAAGAAGGGCAAGACGGCAGAGTTGTGGGTATTGCACCAGGTTTTGCAGGACTTGAAGGAGGAAAGGGGAATTGAAGGAGTTTTAACTGGTGCGATTGCAAGCAATTATCAGAAGAGGAGGGTTGATTTAATCTGCAAGAAGCTGAAGCTGAAACATCTTGCTCCCTTGTGGGGAAGGAAGCAGTGTGAGCTTTTGCAGGAGATGCTGCAGCATCGCTTTGAAATAATGGTTGTGGCGGTTGCAGCAAAGGGCCTTGGTGAGGTTTGGCTTGGCAGAATTTTGGACGAAAAAGCATTGGATGAGCTAATTGAATTGCAGGGGAAGTTTGATATAAATATAGCCGGCGAAGGCGGCGAACTCGAAACACTGGTATTGGATTGCCCGGTTTTTAGAAAGAAGCTGCACGTTGTTGAAAGCGAAAAGAAATGGGACGGTGTAAGGGGCGAGCTTCTTGTTAAAAAAGTTGATTTGCTGCATAAATAGGGCTCTAGCACAGGCTGTTTGGCAAAACAAATTCAACTATGTTTGACCCAAGGATGTAGTTTTCCGCATCAGTAAGGTCTACGCTGGTTGTTAGGCCAACTGCATTGCTTTCAGCTTCCTTCAATTTCTGCACACAGTCGGTTCCCAGAACGCAGCCAGTGCAATAGCATCTTGCAATGCATTTTCCAGCTGCCAGGGCAGGGCTGTTGCATTTTGATGCAGTGCAACTGCTTGTGCTGCCCGTTGTTTTGAGGGAAACTATTTTTTCATCACTGCCTGCCTCTAAACCACTTGCCCTAACCCTCAGCTTGTATTCGCCATCAGCCTCTATAGCCAGTTCTATTTCTTTTTCTTTTTGTTTTCCTGCCCCCAAGGCACCAATTGCCTCTGTTTTTGTTAAGGCAGACAAGAGAATCTCTTTGGGCTCATGGCCAATTTCAACCACTTGGAAGACTTTTACTTCAATGCTTCCCTGCAGCATTTCTTGACTGCCGCTGTTTTCAACTGAAATGCCAATGATTGGCTTTTCCTTTTCTAAATCGAATTCTTCTTTTACTTCAATGCTCTTTATTCCAATCTGAGCCGGTTTATTCCCAAAGTACACCTTGCAGGTTGATATCCCGTACTCTTCATTGCACCTTACTGTTGTTTCAATGCTTCTGGTTTCTTGGAACAATATTGTTCTCTCATCCCACTCTATTGCGCTGTTGCAACTCACCCCCTTTGGGCAGCACAGGGAAGCGCTGTTGCACTCAAAGACCACATTTCTTATAGGACTATCAAAGGACTTGCCTTTAAAGCTACTGCCGCCATTGAACAGCAGTTTATTGCTCTTTCCTCTTCCAAGCACCATTTCTGCTTCTTCCAGCATTTTTCCAATCTCTGTTGCAGGGTCATGGCCTGGAAAGAACAATGGCGCTATGTAGCCCATAAAAAGCCAGATAAACAAAACAGCAGCAATTGCGTAAACAAGCAGTCTAAAAGAAGAATCCATTTTCAGCGCTTCCCCCTTGGCTTTGCAATTGTTTTTGTTTCCCATTGCAGCATTTTGGTTAAGACTATTGTTACCCCTGTTACAATAACTGTAATAAAGAGTATCATCTCCCAGTTGCCTATTCTTATAAAGTACAGTGTGAAGTCGCTGCTCCAGATTCTGAATTCAATTAAAACATAGGAAACAATTGTAAGTCCTAAGAGGAAAAGAAACAACTTCCACAATAATTCAATTACCCTTCCACCAAGCATTCTTTACGCACCTGTTTTCACATGCCTCTGTTTTTTGAACATTGCAGCAACTTCTTCCACACTGGTTGCTTCATCAGGCTTTCTGTCACTTCTTATCCTTACCATTCTGGGGAACCGCAAGGCAAGGCCAGCTCCCCCCTGGCCCTTGCCAGCACTGTGAACAGGGCTTCTTGTTATCTCATCAGCAATCACCTCAATAACATATTTTGGTTCCACCCAGAAGTCTGGTTTTAGTTCACTTTCAACCCTGACTGGTTTTTTACTCTGCTTTATTTTGCTCAGCATCTTGTGCAATTTCCCCAATTGCTCTTCACTCATTCCAGTGCCAATCTTTGCAATGCTCTTAAAGGAGTCTTCTTTCTTATCATAAACTGCTGTTAACAGTGCTCCCAGGCCGAACTTTGCTCTTTGGCCTCTGCCCTTGAAGTATCCAATTATCACTGTGTCAATAGAATCACTTAGCTCTCCCCTGTAGCTTCTCTTCAATTTGATCCAGGCAAACTTTCTTGCGCCAGCAATGTATGGCGCATTCAAGTCCTTTGCAATAATTCCCTCAAGGCCTTTCTCAACGTTTTCCTCAAAGTATTTTTTCACCTTCTTTGGGTCTGATGTTTCAATTGAGTCGGTTAAAACAATTGTCTTGCCTTTCCCAATAAGCTTGTGCAGCCTTTTCCTCCTCTCCTTGAAAGGCAGCTTCATCAAGTTTTTTCCATTAACATACAGTGCGTCAAAGCAAAACAGCGTTAGGGGAAATTGTTCAGCCATCTTCTTCACATCGTATTTCCTTTTCCTCTGCATAGTAACCTGAAATGGATGATACTCGCCAGTCTGTTCGTTGAATGCCAGGGCTTCGCCCTCAAAAATAGCCTGCTTTGCCTTTATTTGCTTCTTTGTTGCCTCTGCAACCTCAGGAAACATTGCAGTAACATTCTCTTGTTTCCTGCTGAAAATGGTTACTTTGTCAGCATCCTTGTGCACTGCCAGCCTAAACCCATCATATTTACTTTCCACAGCACATCTGCCGAGTTTTTCAATTATTTCCTTTGCACTTGGCAGCCTTTCTGCAAGAGTTGGCCTTATGGGAATGCCTGGCTGTATCTTAATTCTGTTCAGCCCAGCTAAACCGCTTTTCTTGAGCTTCTCTGCAATACTGCCCAGATCACTGTGGACATTGTATTTGTCCTCAATCATTTCCCTGATTCTTGCCCTCAGCTTTCTTTCCTCTTCCTCTTCCCTCTTTTCCTCTTTTTTCTCCTTCAAAACCTTTCTAACTTCAGCAACAAGATTTTTGTTTTTCTTTGCTTCATGCAACAGGTTGAGGGCAAATGCATCCATTATTGTTGGGTCGCCAATTCCCAACCTCAAATGCCCTAATGGGATTCTAACCAGGTACTTTGCTTCTAACGGACTTGCGCTGTTCAATAACTCAGCCAAAAGCTTTATCTTCAGCTGCTGGCTTCCAGTTCCCGCCACTGTTGCAATCCTCCTCAGGTTTTTGAAAACCTTTTCAACGCTTAGCTCTGCTGAGAACAGTGACCTTTGCTTCCTCTTTTTGAGAATTTGCTCTGCAACAAGGCCCAAATCGCCCTTTTCCTTGAAAAGTTTGTGCACTTCCCCCCTGCTGTAGCCAGAGGCCTTTGCAATGGCTTCCTCTACAAACTTTTCCCCCATTCCAATTTCAATTTGTTCAAACGCCGGTCCAAGTTGGCCTTGGAGCAAGTAGATTACTTTGGCAATTTCGTCAGAATCAGCTTCCGCAATGAGTTCGGCAAGCAGGTCAGTCATTGCAAGCCTGCTGCTTACCCTTTCGATTTTCTCAAAAAACCTTGCTAGGACCTTGAACTGCATCACAATATTTTATATGAAAATAGTTAAATATAACCTTTTTCCCCTAAATAATTCGATAACTATGCCGTCTTATGTTGGAAATTTCTTTGCAAGGCTCTTTATTGGCAGCTTGGTTAGGACAGCACTGAATTTCGTTTTGTTTGGTCTGGGCATTTTCTTTGCTGCCAAAATACTCAATATGAAGGGAAACAGCATTGCAAAAGCATTGTCAGTTTCCCTGATTATTCTGATAGTTTCATTTATGCCAGGGATATTCTTCTTCGTTGACAGTTTTTTCAGCCTGCTTTTGATGTTCACTGTGATGGTTGCAGCAATTAAAACAATTTACAGATGTGATTGGCTCACTGCCCTGCTTAACCTGATAATAGCAACAGTTATTGCAACGGTTGCGTCTATTGCATTAAACCCGGTTTTCGCTTACGCCATTTTTGATTAACCACTCTTCCACAGTCCGTGAATCTTCAGGTTTTGTCTCAGTATTCCTCGCATTTTATCTGATAGAAGCTTCTATCATGGTCACAGCTTGGGCACTTTTCCGGAGGTTCCTTGCCAAAATGCACGTAGCCGCATTCCCTGCAAACCCATTGAACCTCTTTTTCCTTTTTGAACACTGTTCCTGCTTCAACCTCTTTCAACAACCCGGCATATCTTTCCTCATGGTGCTTTTCCGCTACAGCAATTGACCTCATTCTGTGTGCAATGTTTTTCAAGCCCTCTTTTTCCGCTACATCAGCAAAACCAGGATACATTTCTGTGTTTTCATAATGCTCTCCTGCTATTGCCGCTTTCAGGTTTTCTGCTGTGCTGCCAAGCGTTGTTGGTGCAGCTGCTTCAACCTTGATTTCTTCTGGCTTTTTGCCTGCCTTCTTCTTCAATTCGTTAATGTGTTCAAACAGCCTTTTCGCATGCTCCTTCTCGTTTTCTGCTGTTATCAGGAAGATTTCTGCAATCTGCTCAAAGCCCTCCTTCCTTGCCTGCTTTGCGTAAAAGCTATACCTGTTCCTTGCCTGGCTTTCGCCAATAAATGCCTTTGCCAAATTCTCCAAAGTCTTTTCCATTATCCCAACCTCCAATTCATTTATACAGGGTGCCGAACACTTTTAAGCTTAATGCCTTAAATTGTGCTTCAAATGCGGAGATATTCTACAGCCTTTATACCTTCTGTTTTTATTTTATGTTTTTTGGTGTCAGCAGCCCTGTCCAAGTAAAATTACATTAACGTTTTGCTAATGTAGTGGGTTGCTGGAAGAATGGCAAGGCCTATGGCAACACTCAACCACGGGCCCACCTTGTAGTTTTCTGGTAGCAGGTATACGTCCATTAGGCCCAGATGCCTCTCCAGAAGGAAATAACTGCAAAGGCAATTACAATTGCGAAAAGCACTTGATGATGTGGTTGCATTTCCCTTATTTTTTGAATCCTGTGAATGGTTGTTTTTCCTATATTTAAGTTTTTCTAAGCTTTTTCAGCCAAACTCTTTTGAAGAACGGCAGGATTAGAGTTGACAGCATGAAGGCAACCGCTGGCACGATTGCATTCAGCCAGGGAATTGGAACATTTATGATGGAGAAATATGCTCCTATTGCCAGATAAGTGAACAGTGTTAAAAGCCCCCTTCTTGTATAACTTGTTTCCCAGGCTTGTCTGCTTCAACATTCTTGTTCCTTTGCTTAATCTTTTCAATTTCCGCCTCAAGCTGTTGCAAGCCGGTCATATCTTAATCTAAGCTTTAACTCCCTTATAACTTTCCAATTTATGCCCGCTGTAGAAATCTTATTTTGTTTATAAACGCCTTGCTGCTATTTTGCCGTCAAAAGCCGATTTAAGGGATTCAAATTTTGCCTTTATAAAGGATTTCTACAGAGCGCAATTTATGCCAACGCTGTCGCAAGCTGTTGCTCTTCCTTTGCCATTTCAGGTTCCTTCAATGCAAGGTACTCGTATGCTTTTTGCAGTGCCAAAATTGCCTTTGGCAGGTCATTCACCTTGAGCGAATTGCTGCTCTTCCACTCGTCGTTCTTATCCTTATAGCGCCTGTCAATGGAAACAGTGTAGAACTGGTTTCCTTCCTTTCCCTGATTCTCCCATATTGCAACTTGTATGCCTCCTGCACCGAATTTTTTTACAGGTAAACTCATTCAGTACACCTCCTACGCGGCAAAATCCGCGTGTGTTTTATGCCATCTTCGGCTTTAACAAGCCTTGATGTCATGTCTTAATTCCTTACTTAAATTAATCCCCTCAGGCTCTTTGGGGTCTTATAGCATTCAACAAACCTGCACAATCTGAATACGCTCATTTTCAAATCACCAAACAATTTTAGCTTCAAGCGCTTTAAAAACAAGCTGGGAAGAGAGTACTGTTCCGGTGGTTTTTTCTGGCTGAACTGTTCCGGTGAAAAGATTTTATACAAGAAAGCACTTGTTTATTGCATGCCTAAAATAAAGATGCCTTTGCCTTTGGGAAAGAGAATAGCGGTAATCCATTCGCATCTTTTGACTGTTGACGGCGTTTCCCTGGAAGCTAAAAAATGGGTCAAGGTGTACAAGCACCTCGGGCACAAGGTTTTTCTAATTGCTGGCAAGTTTGGTTCAGAGCCAAAGCTCCCTTATCTTCTTGTGCCTGAAATGTCTTTGGAGCATCCAACAGTTGAATCAATTAAGAAAATGGCTTTTGAAGCCCCCCTAAGCAATGAAGAGGCAGAGGCCCTGCATGGCTTGATTAGGTCAATGGTCAACAAAATCAAGCCACCTATAATTAAATTTATTCAAAAAAACAAAATCAATCTTTTGAGCATTGAAAATGTTCTAGCAATACCGGCAAACATTCCTTTGGGAATTGCCTTGAGTGAAATAATCCAGCAGCTGAACATCCCCACAATAATGAGGCACCATGACTTTTTCTGGGAGAGGTCGTATTACATAAAATACAACAACATTCCCAAGGTTTTGGGCAAGAATTTTCCCCCAAAGCTTAGCAGGATAAAGCATGTTACAATCAGCACAACAGCCCAGCAGGACTTTTTGAGGTGGACTGGGGTTGACAGCCACGTTATTCCAAACGCGATTGATTTTAGTTTCCTGCAGCCAATGGACAAATTCAACAGCGATTTCAGAAAGCGTTTCAATTTAAAGAAAGCAGACCTGCTTTTTTTGCAGCCCACAAGGATAATGCAGAGAAAGAGGATTGAGAGAAGCATTGAATTAATTGCTGAGCTGAACAAAAAATTCAAGAAGAAAAAGGGGGTTTTGCTTGTAACAGGCCCAACTACGCCTGAGAGCAAGGACTACTTTGAATTCCTTGTAAAGAAAGCAAGGGAGTTGGCAGTTGACGTTGTATTTGCGTCTGACTGCATTTACCTTTTTAGAGGAGAAAAGGAGGAAAAGAAGGTTTACAGCATTGCAGATGCCTATGCAAACTGTGATGCAGTCTGCTTTCCCTCTGATACAGAGGGCTTTGGAAACATTGTAATAGAGGCTGCCGCTTTTAAGAAACCGCTGTTTGTAAACAACTACCCTGTGCTGCGGGAATTTAAAGCAAAGGGTTTCGAATTCATTGAAATAAACGACGTTGTTTCAGGGGAAGCGGTTGAAAAAATGTACAGCATTCTCTCAAACAAGAAGCTTAGGGACAAGATGCTTGAACACAACTTCAAAATAGTTCAAAAGCACTACAGCCTGGATGCCCTGCAAAAAAAGCTGCAGTTCCTAATTGAGGAAGCGGACAGCTGGGGCCTTGAACGGATAATTTCCGGTGCACTTTCCTTTGTCCACAACCTCTTCAGCGGGTTCCTGCGAATTTTTAAGAGGAAATGAAGAAATCCGCACAATTTAAAAAAACCAAGCCTATCAATTCATATACCATCTGGGAATGTCGTCTAGTCTGGTCTAGGATTTATGCTTTGGGAAGCCTTTTCTTTTTTCCCGAAAAAAGAAAAGCCTTGGGAAAAGAAAAAAGAGAAAAGAAAAAAAGAGAAAAGAAAAAAAAGGAAAAGAAAAAAGGGGGAAAGGTTTCAAACAAGCATACGACGGGGGTTCAAATCCTCCCATTCCCAATTGCTTGAAGGTGGTCTTGTTGCCAAAACCTGTTCAGGGAAGAAGGCGTTTTTTTTCAGGGGGAATGTTCTTTCCTGATGTGCGAAAGCTTCTTTTGGAACACAAGGGGTGGGAGGTAGCTGCCGGCTGGCATATGCAGGCCCTTGCTCCCAGGGACCCAAAACTCGGGGAAAAGCTTGGGATTAAGCCAAAATCAAAAGTAGCGGTTTTGGCAGGCTACTATGGAAACTGGGCAAGGAGCCTTGCACGCTTTTGTGATGTGAGGTATACAGATATAAGCAGCTCAATGGCATCTTATATGAAAAAGCACAGGGGAAAAGTGCAATCTGTTTCAAGAAGGCCTGCTGAAACAGTTGTGAGAAGGCCAAAAGTTTATGATTGGAGTTTTTTGTTTGAGCCATTTGCAGTGGAGGGAATACGCTTAGTCTTTCTTCATTCCCTGTTAAATACTAAGGGCTGTAAGATTGCCGGAACAGAGGCCCTTATGAAGGGCGCATACTCTCTGGACATTGATGTAATTGACAAATACTATGGTACAAAATCAGCGGTTAGAAAAGTGAACATAAGGGCCATTTCTTGGCCTGGCGGATCCCCCAAAAATTATAAAGTTGATTTAATTACCATTCGCACAAACGCGAAGGCGAGGAAAAAGGCAATGCTTGACTTGAAGCTATTGCACAAGCTAAACATGGCTGTTAAACAAGGGAAAAAGCTGAGGACAGAAAACCTTTGCAAAGAACTGCACGTTAGCAGAGAAACCTTAGAGGAGAGCAGGCAAAGGCTCTCTATGATAGCACTGGGCATTGGCAAAGCAGCTGTGGAACAGTACAGGTATTTGGAATAGGTCTTACAGGTGTTTCTTTGAAAGATTGGGAAGTTTCTTTTTCCGCTTTTTTTAAATTTCTTTTTCCGCTTTTTTTAAATTTCTTTTTCCGCTTTTTTTAAATTTCTTTTGCAAGCTTTTCTTTTTTAAAGAAAAGCTTTTTGGGGGCGTTAGTCTAGTCTGGTCTAGGACTCAGCCTTGGGGCCAGTGTCTTGTTAAATACTGCCAGAATGGCTGCAACCGGGGTTCAAATCCTCGGCGCCCCACTTCTTAAATATTTAATAATTTCGCACAGTATTATTTGGTGAATCGCCATGGTAAAAAAGACTGCAAAAAATGCAAGGAGAAAAAGGGCAGGAAAGTGCCAAACAGGCCCACTTGGCTGGTTTAATTCCCATACATTCCACAACAGCAAATTCTCAGATGTGGACAAACTAGTTGAGCTAAAGCAACAGCAAGGAAGAAAGATTAGTGTAGGAATTCCCACACTGAACGAGGAAGCCAATGTTGCAAATGTTGTCAGCACAATCAAGAAAAGCCTGTACGAAGAAAAACACCTAATTGACGAAATCGCAATAATTGATTCAGGCAGCACTGACGGAACAGTGGAGTTAGCTGAGAGAGCAGGGGCAAAAGTAATAACAAGCGAGAGGCACCTGAGGGAACTGGGAGTATTCTATGGCAAGGGCGAAAACCTGTGGAAGAGCCTGCATACCCTGAGAGGAGACATAATCTGCTGGATTGACGCAGATATTGAGAATATTCACCCAAAATTTGTTTACGGCCTTGTAGGGCCATTACTAATGAAGAAAAAGCTTGGCTATGCAAAGGCATTTTACAGGAGACCTTTAAAATTCGGCGGCAAAATAGTTTCATACGGCGGTGGCAGAACAACAGAAATCTGCATCAGGCCGTTGTTCAACCTTTACTTTCCAGAGCTAACTGGTTTCATCCAGCCCCTGAGCGGCGAATATGCTGGCACTCGCAGGGTTCTTGAAAGCGTTCCCTTCTTTGTTGGTTACGGGGTTGAAACCGGTCTTTTGATTGACATTTCAAGAAAATTTGGCTTGGATGCAATGGCCCAGGTCGACTTGGATGAAAGGGTTCACAGAAACCAGGACACTGTTGCCCTGGGCAGAATGGCCTTTGGTTTGATGCAGGTAATTGCAGCAAGATTGCAGGAAGAGAAAAGAAACCAGTTTTTGCAGGACTTCTGCACAGTCTACAGGTTTCCGGAAATAAAGGAGCCAGGGGAAGAGGGCCAGGAAAGGCAATACTTTCTGAATGAGAAGGAAATCGTGGAGAAGGAAAGGCCGCCGATTAGGAAACTGCATGATTACAAAATGAAGAAACAAATGGAGAGGGACACGCTTGCAAAGATAGCTGACTTTTTGAGGGATTCAAAGCGAAGGCACAAAACAGGAGTTGATTGAATTAATTTTAATCGGAAAAATTGAATTAGTTTGTTTTTTTTTGGAAAAGGAAAAAATAATTGCATTGGAAAAAAGTGATTGATTTTTTGGAAAAGGAAGAAAGGCACAGCAATAAAAACAGAAAACATTTATATTGTTGGAAAGCAAAAGTAATTTGGAGAATCCCAAAAAATGCAGGAAAAGGAAAAGCAACTGGGAATTACTGTTAAGAAAGAGCAGGATTTCAGCGAGTGGTACAACCAGGTTGTGCTGAGGGCAGAGCTGGCTGACTACGCCCCTGTCAGGGGCTTTATGATTATAAGGCCTGCTGCTTACCAAATTTGGGAGAAAATACAACACTGCTTTGATGCAGCAGTTGCAAAGCACGGGGTCCGCAATGCATACTTTCCACTGCTGATTCCAAAGGGCTTTTTTGAAAGGGAGGCAAAGCACGCAGCAGGTTTTGAGCCTGAACTTGCTTGGATTGAAGAAGGCAAGGAGGGGGCAGAGGAAAGGGTTGCAATAAGGCCAACCTCAGAAACCATAATCTACAACAGCTATGCGAAATGGCTTAGAAGCTGGAGAGACCTGCCTTTGAGATTAAACCAATGGTGCAATGTTCTGAGGTGGGAAGTAAAGCAATGCAAGCTTTTTCTCAGGACAAGGGAATTCCTGTGGCAAGAGGGCCACTGCGTTTACACCACTGAACAGGAATGCGAGAAAGAGGCCTTGCTTTACTTAAGGGAATACAAGAAGCTTTGCGAAGAGTTGCTTGCAATTCCAGTAATTCTTGGGGAAAAAACAGAGGCAGAAAGGTTTGCAGGGGCAAAGAGAACATTTACCATTGAAGCACTAATGCCTGATGGAAAGGCCCTGCAGATGGGAACAACCCACAACCTTGGACAGGGCTTTGCAGAGGCCTTTGGCATCACATACTTGGATGAAAAGGGCCAGAAGCAAATTCCCTGGCAGAATAGCTGGGGCTTTTCAACAAGGCTTATTGGTGCACTTGTAATGGTGCATGCTGACAACAAGGGCTTGGTGCTGCCGCCAGCGGTTGCAACCAACAAGGTCGTAGTAGTTCCAGTA
>JAFCFG010000074.1 GCA_017608725.1 Candidatus Iainarchaeum sp. | reverse complement strand
TGGAAGTGGAGGGCAATAGCACAAATTATTTTTATTTCCAAATTAAAAACGACGGCTACAGGCTATTTGATGTTTATGAAGTTGAAGCCGGAACATACAGCGATGACTTCAGCGTTATTGCAGTAGATTACCCTGACGAGATTGACTCACACGAAAGCGGAGAGCTCACAATAAAGCTTGTTGCAGACGGAGTTGATGAAACAGTAACAGCAGAGGCATACGTTAAAATCAGGGGCTATGTGGGGAACGAGTACTGCTCTTTCACTGATTTTGGCAAGACCTATTTTGATGTAACGGTTACCACAAACAAGGACACAGGGCCATTGTGTGATGATATTCACTTGCATACAAGGGATGTTTATATTAACGAGGATTCAAGCAAAACAGTCAGTTTTACAATTGAAAACACAGGCAATGAGGGCTTTGAATTGTACAATATTGACGTAGACGAGGACAGCAGCTATTTTGATGCAAGCATTTATTCAAAACCAAGCGAAATACGAGAAAACGACAGCAGAACATTCAGGGTTAGAATTGAATCAAACAGGGTAAGCAGAGACAGGCAGGGAACAGTTACTCTGAAGGCAAGAGGCAGGTTTGGGGATAACACCTACTGTTCTTATGGGGAGATTGGCAGGGAGGTGTTTGTTGTTAGCGTTGAAAACACTGGAACAGATTCAGGGGAAGGGCCAAGCCCTGAGTGCCCTGGCATTGCCCTGGAAAAGCACACTGTAAGGGTTAATGCAGGGGAAACAGCCTACACCACATTCCACTTGCAGAATTACACTGACGAGGACTTTTTGATTGATTACATTAGTGTTTTTGATTTAAGCAGCAATCTGAAAGCAGGGGAAAACGGTTATGCAAAAACTGTTCCCGCTTTTGGAAGCGGTTTCATTAATGTAAAAGTAAGGGCATATGGCTATGCAGAAGAAGGCAGGGGTACTGGTTATGTGGAGGCAAAAGGCCATTTCCAAAACCAGGAAAGCTGCTATTTGAGCGGTGACGCGTTGAATGCATTCCGGATTGAAATTGAAAAGCCAGAGGAAGAATTCCCTGAAACGGCAAGCCCTGCAACATCAGGTTGCAGGGCTTTTGAGCTCATTGTTCCAAATACAGCGGAAATCAACGGAACTGGTTCTGTTCCAATTGCAATTGACAACAGGTCAAATGCCAGGGCAACAATTAGATTGGGCGGGCCTGGCCTAACAGTTAACCCAAGCATTATCAGTGTTCCAAAGAATACTGCAATAAGCGAGAGTGTTCAGGTTTCAAGCAAATTGGGGCAAAGCATGCTTGTTTACGAAATTGAAGCCTTAGGGTGCAATGCAGAGGAAAGGACAGCAATTAGCTTAATTCAAGAGCCAACAAAGCCTGATGCAGCCCAAGGGAAGCCTGAACCAAGCAACCCCCTTGGGAAAACTATTGAAAGCATCAGGGGGGCAATGGCTGCTGGCTTTGCTGTTTTGAGTGAAAACCTGGCAGTAATTGGTTTGATTATACTTGTTGTTATTATACTCTTCTTTATTCTCAGAGATTAAAATTACTGAGAAGGTTTTTCTTGTAACCAACCAGAACAGAGGTGAAAATATGGCAAAGAGGACAAACAGAAAAGTCAAAAGCAAAAAGGCAGTGAAGGCAAGAAAAGCTGCCAGGGCAAAGAGAGCTGCCAGGGCAAAAAAGGCCTACAGGGCAAAAAAGCCCAGCACAGCAGTTAGAGTTCACACAATTGTCAAGCAGCCTTTCACAGCCTTGCAAACAGGCGTAAGCTCAATTGTCAGTTATTTCAGATAACGGGGTTTTATTTTTTACCCCTTATTTTTTCTTTTTTTTACTCCCAAAAAACGGCTTTCCAAAGAAGCGGTTGCTTTTTATCCATCAAGATTATTACAGTCCAAACCCCTATTTTATTCTTCCTGAAATGCCCCAAAGGCTAAAAAAGGCTTTTTAAGGCTTTCTAATGGAGAATTAATAAGTATATTGAGTACACTGCATCTTTTGCGAACCGCATTGGATGTAAATGCCAATAAGAGATTTCCTTCTGATTGGCGAATTTTCGAAGCAGGCATGGGTTACATGGCTGCTTCAGCAAAGGTTTCCCCTGCATTAGCCGGGAAGCTACAAAAAGCATTGGGGTAAATTGGAATGGTAAAAAAGTACAGGCCAGGGGCTGGCTCTATGGCAGTCTATCCGAGAAAGCGAGCCAAAAAAGAAACACCTAGCTTCAGCTCTTTGCCGGCAATAACAGTTCAAGAGGGGGAAACAAGCAAGCCCCTGAATTTCCTGGGATACAAGGCTGGAATGACCCATGTCCTGGGCAGAGACAGCCATGAGCAGGGAACTACTTTTGGGCAGGAAGTCGCATATCCTATAACAGTGATTGAGTGCCCTCCAATGGGCGTTTTTGGAATAAGGGCCTACAAAAAAGCAGGCAGGGGATACGGCATTTCTGCTTTAACAGATGTTTTTGCAAGGAACATTGACAAAAATTTGCTGAGAAGAATAACCAGGTTCAAGAAAAAGCAGAAACAGGAAAAAACAAAGGAAAAGCCGGGGGAAAAGGCTGAGGAAAATCCGGAAAGAACGGTTGCTGACCTGGAAAAAGAGAAAGAGAACCTGGTTGCTATAAGGCTTTTGGTGCACAGCAAGCCAAGCCTAACAAAAACAGGCAAAAAAAAGCCAGATGTTATTGAAATAGGATTAAGCGGAAACGTAGAACAGCAGCTGGCATATGCAAAGGGTGTTTTGGGCAAAGAACTGCGAGTAAAAGACGTTTTTGCTGAACACGAATTCGTTGACGTAAAGGCGGTAACAAAGGGGAAGGGGATGCAGGGCCCTGTGAAAAGGTTTGGAGTAAAAATACACAGGCCAAAGGCAAAGAAGAGAAGGGTTGTTGGTTCTATCGGGCCGTGGAACCCGAGCACTGTGATGTTCACTGTTGCAAGAGCAGGCCAAATGGGCTACCATAGCAGAACAGAGCTAAACAAAAAGATTCTGAAAGTAGGGGAAGCAACAGAGGCAGACAAAATCAGCCCAAAAGCAGGATTCAAAAACTACGGCATGGTGAAAAACGACTTTCTATTAATAGGGGGCAGCGTGGCAGGCCCGGCAAAGAGGGCAATTAGCCTGAGGCACGGCATCAGAAAGCCGCCTTTGGAAAGGCACAAAATTGAATCAATTGACTTCATTGCAACAAGCAAGGAAAAGCCATCTGCAATCGTTGAAGAAGAGGTCAAGGCAAAGCACATAGTGGTGGAGAAAGAGAAGAAGAGGGAGGAGAAAAGCGTTCAGGACGAGATAGCGGCAGCAGTGAGGGGAGAGGAAAAAAGAGAAAAGCCGAAGGAGAAGTAAGTGTTGGAAAAATAATTGGCAATTGAGGGGAAAAATAACAGAAAAGAGGGGTTTTGATTAGGAAAAAAGGAGAAAAATCGGGTTTGTTGGCAATTGAGGGGAAAAATAACAGAAAAGAGGGGTTTTGATTAGGAAAAAAGGAGAAAAATCGGGTTTGAATTGAAAAAAGGGGTTGGAAATTTAAAAGCAGGAAAAAATCAGAATTGGTGTTTTTTATGAAAGCCCAGGTATTTTCATTGGAGGGCAAGAAGCTTAGGGAAGTGGAATTGCCAAGACAATTTGAGGCAGAGCTTAACAAAGGCCTGATTAAAAGAGCAGTCCAGAGCATTGAAGCAGCAGCCCAGCAGCCAAGGGGCAGCAAAAAGGAAGCGGGGAGGCAAAATACCGCCAGATATAGAGGCAGCAGGCACCTGCCAAGGACTGAAAGAGGCATAAACGTTGGAAGGGCAAGGCTGCCAAGATTGAAGAACAGGAGGGGCCTGCTTTATGGCAGAGTGGCCTCTGTTCCACAGGCTGTTGGCGGCCCAAAAGCGCACCCTCCAAAGGTTGAGAAAAAGAGGGGCGAAAAAATCAACAAGAAAGAGAAAAGAGCTGCTTTGGACTCTGCAATAGCAGCCTGCACTGACAAAGGCCTTGTTGAGAAAAGGCATAAGTTGGGCGAAAAAACAGCATTGCCTGTTGTAGTAGAGGACAGCTTTGAAAAACTGAACAAAACAAAGGATGTTTTGAAGGCATTTAAAGCACTTGGCGTGCTGCAAGATGTTGAAAATGCAAAGAAAAAAACAAGGAAGAGGGCAGGCAAGGGAAAGAAGAGGGGCAGGAAGAAAAAGCAGAAAAAAAGCCTTTTGATTGTTACAAAGGAAAACAGCGCTGTTGCACTTGCTGCAAGGAACCTGCCAGGAGTGGACTGTAGTGCAGTAAGAAACCTGAACGCTTCACTGCTTGCACCGGGCTGCGAGCCGGGGCGTTTGACCGTTTGGAGCGAAGCAGCGGTAAAGGAATTGGGAGAGAGAAAAAATAAGGAAAAGGGGGAGAAAGTGGAAAAGGCAGTGGAAAAGAGGAAGGCTAAAAAGAAGGAAAAGGCTAAGAAAAGGGGTAAGAGGAAATGAAGAAGGTGAAAAAGAAGCCAGAGGAGTTTGAAGTAATTCTCTATCCCTTAATTAGTGAAAAGGCTGTTAACATGATTGAGAAAGAGAATAAGATATGCTTTATCGTGAATAAGAAGGCAAAGAAGGAAGATGTGAAAAGGGTTGTGCAGGACCAATACAATGTAAAGGTTGACGCAGTGAAAATACTGAATGACAGAAGGGGAAGGAAGAAGGCCATGGTGAAAATAAACAAGGAATTCAAAGCAGATGCAATTGCAACAAGGCTTGGAGTGGTGTAAAATGGGCAAAAGGCTGAAGCAGCAGAGAAGAGGGAAGGGAAGCAGCACATTCAGGGCAAAAGGCAAGGGCATCAAAGCAAGCTATGTTTCGCTAAACGAAAAGCAAAGGAACGATTTGCTGCAAGGCCAGGTCATTGACCTGGTGAAAGAGAGCGGCAGAAACAGCGTCCTTGCATTAATCAGCTTTGAGGACGGAAGCACGAACTATATTGTTGCAGCTGAAGGCCTGTCAGTTGGACAAAACATTGCCTTTGGAAAAAACGCCTCTGTTGCAATTGGAAACGTCTTGCCCTTGGAAAGAATTCCGGAGGGCTGCCCGATATTTGACATTGAAATAGTGCCGGGAGACGGCGGAAAACTTGTTAAAGGTAGCGGGGTTTATGCTTTACTTGTAACCAAAGGAAAAAAAGCAGCTCATGTAAAACTGCCAAGTGGAAAAACTGTTGAATTGAACTTGGCCAGCAGGGCAACAATTGGATGTTCGGCTGGAGGAGGCAGGAAAGAAAAACCAATGCTGAAAGCCGGGACGAAATTTCATTTAATGGCCTCTAAAAGCCGCTCCTATTTGAGTGCAAGAGGAGTTGCAAAGAATGCAGTTGACCATCCGTTTGGCGGCAGCCAGCACCATGCTGGAAAAAGCAAGAGCACTGCAAGAAACGCTCCACCCGGCAGAAAGGTTGGAAACATTGCAAGCAAGAGAACAGGCAGAAGAAAGAAGTAAGTGAGTGGTGAATTGAATGGTTAAGAAAGAATTTACTTTCAGGGGCAAAACAATGCAGGAACTGCAGCAAATGACAGTGCAGCAATTTGCCCAGCTGTGCAATAGCAGGTCAAAGAGAAGCCTGTTAAGGGGCTTTGACAAGCACTTGCTTAAAAAGATTGAAAAAGCAAGGGCAGAGGTCAGAGCAGGGAAGAAACAGAAGATTATCAGAACACACTTAAGGGACGCAGTGGTAATACCCCAAATGGTTGGACTATT
>JAFCFG010000073.1 GCA_017608725.1 Candidatus Iainarchaeum sp. | reverse complement strand
CTGCAGTATTTGTTTAAGGATTTTAAGATTCTGCCAATTACAATAATGAGCCAAGAATTGGATGAATTGATTGAATTGGGCAACAGATTGGCGGAATTGAAGGATATTGGTGTTATTGCCTCAAGCGATTTCACTCACTTTGAGCCATTGGAAACAGCAAGGGAAAAGGATGCTGAGGCAATTGAAAAAATCAGGAAACTGGATGTAAACGGGTTCCACAGGATTGTGAGGGAAAAGAATCTGAGCATTTGCGGGCATTCTCCGATTACTGCTTTAATGCAGTACTGCAAGCAGAAAGGCTTAAAGGAAGGAAAACTGCTGAAGTATGACAGCAGTGCTACTGCCAGTAAGGACAAGATGAACGTAGTGGGCTATGCAGCAATCAGCTTCTATTGATAATTTCTTAACTGTATGGGGTAAATTTAAATATATAAAAGTGTTAAATATATTAGATATTCTGGGCTAGTATGAGGGAAAAGGGGCATGAACAGTAGTGAAATAAATGAGTTGCTGCTGCAGCTTGGTTTAACTGAATACGAGAGCAAAACGCTCAGCACACTGTTCAAGCTGGGTGAGTCAGAGGCCCCGGCTATAAGCAGGCTTGCCCAAGTGCCAAAAACAAGGGTTTACGATGTCCTGAACAAGCTTGTTGAAAAGAACATGGTTATTGAAATAAGGGGCAGGCCAAAGAAATACAGAAGCGTTGAAGCAAAGAAGGCATTGGACAACCTTCTTGTGGAAAAACAGCGGGAACTGAAGGAGCTGCAAAACAGGGCAGCTGAATTGAAGAGCAGCCTTTCAGCCCCGGATGCAAAAGAGCAGGCAGGGGAAACAGTCATGCGGGTAAAGAACAGGCATGACTTTGAGAGAATTCTTGCCCAGGAAATTGTTAAAGCAAAGAACAGCCTTGTTGGATTTGCAGAGGCAACAGACAAGGAACATGTATTAAGGGAGGCAATTGAAAAGGCAAAGCAAAGAAACGTTAGTGTAAAGATTTTGAACAGCTTTTCAACTGATTGGGTGAGAAAAACAGCGCACGAAGCAAGACAATTGGGACATGGCCTGAATGCATTTATCATCGACGGAAAAAAGGTTGTCCTTGCATTAAGCGATTTCAAGAGAGAAAAACAAGAATACCACTTTGCCATATTCCGCCAGCACAAGCCGATTGCAAACGCGCTGCAACACTACTTTGACAAGTGCTGGCAACAGGCAAGGAAATAGCTTTTGAATAAGCCCGGCTGGGCATTAAAGCAAATTATTTATAGTAATTCACCCATACTAATTGTTACGATGACAGTGGAAGAAGACGCATACAGGTATGCGATAAAGAACGCTGCCCTGCATTCTGGAAAAGCAGATGTAGGGCCGGTTATTGGAAAACTGAAAGCGCTCTACCCAGAACTCAACATTCCAAAATTGACTCAGATTGCAGTGGTTGCCGTCAGGAAAGTAAACGAAATGAGGCAAGAGGAAATTGAGGGGGAATTCAAAAAATTTGAAAAAGCAGGCTATGAGCTCAAACCAAAGGGAAAAACAGGGGCCCTTCCCCCCTTGGAATGGGCTGCAAGGGAAAAAGTTGTAACAAGGTATGCACCAAACCCAAACGGGCCATTCCATTTGGGAAATGCAAGAGCGGCAATTATAAGCGATGAGTTTGCAAAAAAGTACAGGGGCAAGATGCTTCTCAGGTTCGATGACACTGACCCAAAAGTGAAAAAGCCGATTGAGAACGCGGAGCAGCTCTTTAAAGAGGATTTGCAATGGCTTGGCTGCAGCATTGCTGAAACCTACTTTGCCTCTGACAGGCTAGGGCTTTATTACAAGTATCTGAAAGCGGCATTGCGGAAGGGAGTCGCGTATATATGCATTTGCCCTGTGGAAATGTGGAGAGAAGGGATTAGGGCAAAAAAGGGGTGTAAATGCAGAGACCTTGATAGAAGAGAGCAGATAAAGCGATTTGAAAAAATGCTCAAGAACGAGTTCAAGGAGGGAGAGGCAGTTCTTCGGATTAAAACAGATTTGCAGCACAAGGACCCAAGTGTGCGTGATTGGTGGGCTGCAAAGGTTGTGGACAACCCCCAACACCCCAATCCAAAGACTAGGGGGAAGCATGTTTGGCCCTCTTACAATTTTGCTTCTGCCATTGATGACCACCTGCTTGGCGCAACGCTGATTGTCCGGGGCCAGGAACACGAGCAGAACAAAACAAAGCAGGAATTCTTGTACAAATACTTTGGGTGGAAATACCCCCATTGCTTTCATTTTGGCAGGATAAGTTTGCAGGGCATTGTTTTGAGTACCTCAAAAATAAGGGAAGGGATTGGCAGGGGAGAATATGCTGGCTGGGATGACCCAAGGCTTGGCACAATAAGGGCATTTAGAAAAAGGGGTTTTAGGCCAGAGGTTTTGAGGCAGGCAATTTTGGATTTGGGGGTGAAGAGCAGCGACGCAGCGATTGAGTGGAATAAGCTGATTGATTTGAACAGGAAGCTGATTGAACCACTGAGCGAGAGGATCTCCTTTATTGCAGAGCCATTGCAGTTGGAGGTGCATATGGCACCAAATGGAATGAGCAGGTTGGTTGTTGACAAGAAGCAGTTTGAAAAATTTAAGGCTGGCGATGTCGTAAGGCTGAGGGAATTGTTTAATGTAAAAATAAAGAAGATTGACCCCTTGCAGGTTTTTGCTGATTTTGTTGGAGAAGCCAAAATAAACAAGCCAATTGTTTCCTGGCTTAGGGAAGGCAAGGATGTTGAAATATTAATGGATGACGCAAGCAAGCTGCTTGGATTGGCTGATGAAAAGATAGGGGAAAAGAGAGAAGGCCAGCATGTGCAGCTTGACAAGGTTGGATTCTGTGTTGTTGACAAAAAGGAAGAAGACAGGGTTTTGCTGAGGTTTACACACGAATGAGGCCTCTTCTCGCTGCTCTAATTACCTCTGCAATGCTTTGGCATTGCCCCTTTTCGCAAGCCTTTTACCAGGGTGTCGAATACTTTTAAACTTAATCCCATTAATTCTCCCCAATTCCAGAGATATTCGACAGCCTTTTACCGCAGTAAAAGGCTTTTTAAACATTGCCCGGGGTAATTAATCTAAGGAAAATTCTTTTTTTCTACCGATGATAAATGAGGCCCTGCTCTTGGGCTGAGGAGGTGTACATCATTATGGCGGGATTAGTTCAGTTTGAAGTGCCAGAGAAGCTGCAGCAAGACCAGCTTGATCTGGTTGAAAAGGTAGCAAAGAAGGGAAAAATAAGGATCGGGGTAAACGAGGTAACAAAGGCTGTTGAAAGAGGCACAGCAAAACTCGTTTTGATTGCAGAAGACGTAAGCCCAGCGGAAATAGTTATGCACCTGCCCCTATTGTGCAAAGAGAAGGGCATTGCATTCAGCTATGTGAAGACAAGAGAGGAGCTGGGCAAAAGGACGGGAATTGCAGTCAGCACAGCGGCAGCGGCAGTGGTTGAAGAAGGAGACGCAAAGAAAGAGCTGGCGGAAATAACCAAAAAGCTGGCTGAATTGAATAAGTAAATTCAGGCAGGAAGAAAAGGTGGTTGCAATATGGTTAAGGAAGGAACACCAGCGGAGATTGTTGAAGTAGTGAAAAGGACAGGCGTGCACGGAGAAGTCATCCAAGTCCTGTGCAAAATCCTTGAAGGGCCAGAGGCAGGCAGAGTAAAAAGAAGGAACGTTAAGGGAAACATACAAAAGGGGGACATAATAGTTCTGCTCAGCACTGAGAGGGAAGCAAAGGAAATTAAAACAAGGTGATTATAGTATATGGCAAAATGCAGCTTTTGCGGTAAAAAAATAAAACCAGGCACAGGCCTGTTGTTTGTGAAAAGGGACGCTACAGCCCTATTTTTCTGCAGCAACAAATGCGAGAAAAACCTGCTGCAATTGAAGAGGCATCCAACAACTACAATTTGGACTGAGGTATTCCAGGATGCAAAAAAAGCGGAGAAGAAAAAGGAAAAGCAAAGAGAAAAAACAGCAGCTGAGGAAAAAGGGGAAAAGGTAAAACCCAGGGCAAGGGCAAAAGCCCCAAAAAAGAAAAAGAAGAAGAAAAAGCGGGGCAAGAGAACCAAGAGGAAGAGAAAGAGGTGAATGTGAAATGGATAGAACACTTGTAATAATAAAACCAGATGCTGTAAACAGAGACCTCGTTGGAGAAATAATCCACAGGTTTGAGAGAAAGGGCTTGAAGATTGTTGCGCTGAAAATGCAGCTGCTCAAGCCATATGTCCTAAAAGAGCACTACGCACAGCACAAAGAAAAGGAATTCTACGGCGAATTAATCAGATACATGTCAAGCATCCCCTGCCTTTTGATGGTTTTGGAGGGAAAGGATGTTGTGAGCGTTGTAAGGAAAATGGTTGGTTCAACTTTTGGCAGGGAAGCAGAGCCGGGCACAATAAGGGGAGACTACAGCGTCAGCAACCAGGCCAATTTGGTGCATGCATCGGACAGTGATGAAAAAGCAGAAGAGGAAATAAAGAGATTCTTCAAGGAGGAAGAGCTATACCAATACAACAAAATGAATTTCGACTGGATTTACAGCAGGGACGAAAAATACATTGAAAAGGAGAAGAAGTGAAACAGGAAATGAAAATTTTGGTGAAAAAGATTTCAGCTGATGCCAAACTACCCAGTTATGCGCATCCGGGAGACAGTGGCATGGACCTCTACTCTGTTGAGGAAACAGTGATAGAGCCAGGTGAAAGAAAGATGATAAAAACCGGGATAAAAATTGCCATACCAAAGGGCTTTGAAGCCCAGGTAAGGCCAAAGAGCGGCATAGCTGCAAACAACGGAGTAACTGTCTTGAATAGCCCAGGCACAATTGATTCAGGTTACAGGGGAGAAGTGCAGGTGATACTGGCCAATTTGGGGAAAGAGGCATTCAAGGTTGAGAAGGGAAAGAAGATTGCACAGCTTGTAATAGCAAAAGTTGAGGAAGCAGAAATGGAAGAGGTTGAGGAACTGGATGAAACAACAAGGAACGATGCAGGCTTTGGTTCAACTGGACTTGAGTAAGGTGGTTAAGATGAAAGTAAGGCAGCCGATTGTGACCGTGCTTGGCCATGTTGACCATGGTAAAACCAAGTTGCTTGACAGGATCAGGGGAACAGCCATTGCAGAAAAGGAAGCCGGTGCAATAACGCAGCATATTGGCGCAACTGTGCTGCCAATTGACCTAATAAACAAAATAGCCGGAAAGCTGATGGAACAATACGGCTTTAAGGTGAATCTGCCAGGCCTGCTGTTCATTGACACACCTGGGCACGCTGCATTCACTTCGTTAAGGGAGAGAGGCGGCAGCATTGCTGACCTTGCTGTTTTGATTGTTGATGTAACCCAAGGGTTTCAGCAGCAGACTATTGAGGCAATAAATATCCTAAAGGAATTCAAAACACCGTTTATTGTAGGGGCAAACAAGTTGGATTTGCTGGCTGAGTGGAGCAGCAAAGAAGGGGAATTTAGTGAAAACCTAAAGCTGCAGGGTGAGAAGGGAAAAACTGTTTTGGATGAAAAAATTTACCAGTTTGTTGGAAAACTGCACGGGCACGGTTTTCAAAGCGAGCGATTTGACAGGTGCAGTGATTTCAGCAAACAAATCCCAATTGTGCCAATTAGCGCAAAGACAGGGGAGGGGCTGCCAGAATTATTGATGCTTTTAACAGGATTAAGCCAGCGTTTTTTGGGGGGAAGACTTTCAATTGACGAGAATGAACCGGGAAAGGGAACTGTTTTGGAGGTAAAGGAAGAGAAAGGTTTGGGAAAAACCATTG
>JAFCFG010000072.1 GCA_017608725.1 Candidatus Iainarchaeum sp. | reverse complement strand
CAAGAAAAAGAACGGATAAAGGTTATTAAAAGTGAATTAACTGCAAACAGGAGGGGGCAAGAAAAAGAACGGATAAAGGTTATTAAAAGTGAATTAACTGCAAACAGGAGGGGGTATCAAACACGATGTAGTATTTAATAGTATTTAGGACAAAAAAATATTCACCACGAAATTGAACTAATTGACAAAGGCAACAATTTTTCAATTGAAGACCTTCTGGTTTATGTTGACAAAGTTGTAGAAAAAACAAAGTGAAAACCTAGTCCTGCAAAAACCCCTCCACAATCTTTTTCTCCGCAAGAATCTGCTTCTCATTTACGTTTGTGCCGTGCTCGAAAATTACGGGAATTTTCTTCAGCTGCTTCACTTTCTCAAAAATTTTCAATTGTTCCCGGGAAGTGATTGGGTTGTGGTCATCCCTATCATGTTTCTTTGACAGGGGCAGGCTGTAGTGCATATGGACCTCGCCAATCCGCGAAGAAAAGTTGTCAATTAGCCCTTGGACGCTGCCCTCGAAAAGCGCGTGGCCAAAATCAAAAAGCAGCTTAAGCTTTGGAAATGCTTTGAAAACCATCTGGAACTCTTCAACTGAGTTCACAAGAGGCCTTGCCTCAATGCCGTGGATGTTCTCAACCGCAAACGGAATGCCGGAATTCTCCGACAGGGCCATTGCATAGCCAATTACATCATTGAAGTTGGCCAGGCTCTGCTCCCTGTCCAAAGGCCCTCTTGCAACCAATACATCAAAGCCCTTTTTGCTGTCAAAGCCCCAGCCAAGCTCGTTCAAAAAGCCAGGGTGGATGCCAACAACCTTTGCCTCAACGATTTCAGCTGCCCTGAACAGGTTGTCAATGTTCCCCTTGTTCTGCTTTGTAAGGCCAAGAGAGGGGTTGAACCAGTACCTTTCCCTTGGGGGTGGAAAAAGGCTGTGAATTGTGTAATTCTTTTGGGGAAATTCTTTCTTGATTTTTTTCACGGTTTCCCAGGCACCTTTCTCAAATCTGTGGGCTGCGCCAAGTTCAGCAGTGTCAAAGCCCAAATCAAAGACAGATTTAACCGAATCAAAGAGGCCTTTTCCCCTAAAAGCAAAATAGCTAGTGCTTAACCCAAGCATTGCGCATCAATTAAATTTAAATTAGTTAATTCCATATAAATGGATTGGTGCAGGCAATTGGACATTGGAATAAGGAAGGCGTTTATTCTTGCAGGGGGCCTCGGGACAAGGCTAAGACCGGTTACATACGAACTAAGCAAGCTTATTCTGCCAGTTCAAGGCAAGCCAATACTGCAGTGGAGTATTGAGGGCGTGAAAAGGTTTGGCGTTGAGGAAATTGTGCTTGCAGTTGGCTACAAGCACGAGCAGATTGAGGGCTATTTCAAGGACGGCAAACAGTTTGGGGTGAAGCTGCACTACAACGTTGAGGATGAATACATGGGAACTGCCGGCGCGCTTAAGATTGCGGAAAACCACTTTAAGAAAGAGAAGAAATTCATTGGAATGAACGGGGACGAAATGAAGGACATTGACTTTGCGGCAATGAGCAAAGTGCACGATAAAAACAAGGCAGTTGCAACCATTGCCCTGACAACAATCTCTTATACCAAAGCAGGCGGCCTAGTAAAGCTTGACGGAAACAAGGTAACTGAGTTCAGCGAAAAGCCCTCTGGAGAGAAAGGAGGCAGCAAACTAATCCATGCAGGCGCTTACGTGCTCAGCCCAAAGATATTTGAATACATCCCAGGGGGAAAAAAGGTCAGCATTGAGATGGAAACATTCCCCCAGCTTGCAAAAGAAGGCAAATTATTTGGGGTTGATATGACAGGAAGGCAGTTCCTGCAGACAGACAACTTTGAGAGGTATGAGAGGGCAATCTTCAATTGGAAAGGGTTTAAAAAAGTTTAATTTACAGGCTGTTCAAATAAAAAAGAGAAGCGCTATTAGCAAGCAAGAAATAAAATGAAGTGGCCGCATGCAACAACTGGCTTTCCAGCTGGAACAAAAAGGGCAGGCAGAATAAAGCAAGCAAACGCTCTTCAGGGAAAAAGCGGTGGCGGCATTGAAGAGGCCATGCTTCCTGGATGGAAAAGAAAAAGGTTAAAAAAAGGAGTTAAATGAAAGGGGTTTGCAGGGGCACAAAGGCTTTCTACAGGCAAGTTAGGGTAGGTAAGCAGGTTGCAAAGCCTTCCTGGCAAAGTTTTTTAATATGTTGTATGATATATGTTTATGGTGAGTGCCATGGCTGAAACTGTGAGAACGACCCTTGTGCTGGAAAAACCGGTTTTTGAAAAACTGCGGCAGGTTGGAAAAAGACGGATGAGTGCTACAGCAAACAGGCTGCTTGCAAAGGAATTGTTCGGAAAAAGAAAAAGCATGTTTGGGGTGCTGAAAGGCAAAATTTCAGTGAAAGACATTAAAGAGGATGCCGAGCATGATGACCTATATAGTTGACACCTACGCGTGGGTGGCCTACCTTGAGGGAAACAAAAAATTCAAGCCAGAGATTGAGCAAAGTCTTTTGCGAACCCCCTCAATTGTGCTGGCAGAATTGGCGAAAGTGATGATTAGAAAAGGGTTCAGCAAAAAAAAGTCAGGGGAAATACTGAAATATGTCTGTGAAAGCAGCATAACTCTGGAATTAAACAAAGAGCAGGCAATCAAGGGCGGAGAAGCCTCTGCAAAGGAGAAACTATCGTTGGTGGACGGCATAATTTACTCGTATGCAACAGAGAGCATGCAATTGCTGACAGGAGACAAACATTTTAAGAACAAGCCCTATGCAAAATACATAAAATAAAAGGCGGTAACATGGACCTGAGCAAAAAAATCAGAACAATCCCTGATTTTCCGAAAAAGGGGATAATGTTCAAGGACATCACAACCCTGCTGCAGGACCCAGCCGCTTTCAGGCAGGCAATCGACGATTTGGTGGAGTACTTCATCAAAAAGGATACGCACTTTGACAAAGTGGTGAGCACTGAAAGCAGGGGCTTTATCCTTGGATCAGTTCTCGCTTATGAGTTCCACGCTGGCTTCGTTCCACTGAGAAAGCCAGGGAAGCTTCCTTACAAAAAGATAAAGCAGGAATTCAAGACAGAGTACAGCACTGACGCATTTGAAATACACCGCGACGCAATTGAAAAGGGGGAAAGCGTTCTGGTTGTGGATGATTTGTGCGCCACAGCGGGTACAGCTAAGGCTGCAGTTGAGCTTGTGGAGAAGCTTGGCGGGAAGGTAAATGGGATTGCTTTTCTGGTTGAATTAACTTTCCTCAAAGGCAGGGAAAAACTGAAAGGATATGATATTTATTCCCTCATAAAATATAACAAAGAGGGATGAAATTCCAAAATAGGAAAGAGGGATGAAATTCCAAAATAGGAAAGAGGGATGAAATTCCAAAAAGGTGATTGCAATAACAAAACTGAACCTTGGCTGCGGCCAAGAGTATATGCCCGGATATGTCAACATTGACTTGAACAAAAAGGTCAAAGCAGATAGGTATCTGGATGTAACGAAAAAGCTGCCGTTTGCAGCAAACAGCGTTGAAGAAATCAGAGCACACCACCTTATAGAGGATTTTGACAACCTAGAGAATGTTCTCAAAGAATGGCACAGGGTCCTGAAACCAGGCGGCGTTCTCAGGGTTTGGGTGCCGTATGCATTCAGCAACCATGCTTTTGTAAACCCAGGCCACAAGCACTACTTTGTCTGGAACACCTTAATTTACTTCACTGACCAGGCAAGGCCAAACTACTTCTACGACTTTCACTTCAAATTGAAGAAGCGGGAATTCCAAATGCTTGGCAGATACAAAAGGGTTCTCTCCCCCCTGGCAAAGCTTGCAACAGCTGTTCCAGAATTCTACGAAAGGTTTCTGAAGGGTTTTTTCTCTGTTGATGTAATCTACTACGAACTGGAGAAAGTAGCAAAGAAAGAGACAAAAACACAGCAAAAGATGCTGGAAAAAGAGACGCGGCAATTAGGAAAATAGCCAAAAATTTTGGATTGGCAGGTGCATTTGTTTTGACACAAGAGGAAAGGGAAGGTGCGAAAATCCTAAGCGGAGACAAACACTTTAAAAAAATGAAAAATGTAATCTTTGTGGGGGATTAAAAATGATCGGAATAATCGGCGGCAGTGGTTTGGGCAACCCAAATATTTTGAAGGAAGCAAAGGAATTGAAAGTTGAAACCCCCTGGGGCAAGCCTTCATCACCTTTAACGATTGGGGAAATTTCCGGCAAGAAGGTAGCAATAATTGCAAGGCATGGCAAGAAACACGAGATAATGCCAAGCAATGTGAACAGCAGGGCAAACATTTGGGCATTGAAAGAGCAGGGGGTAAAGCACGTGCTTGCAACAACTGCATGCGGCTCCCTTAGAGAGGAATTAATGCCTGGCCAAATCATTTTCCCGGACCAGTTCATTGACTGGACAAGCAAGAGGTCAAGCACCTTCTTTGACAGGGACGAGGTGTGCCATATTCCAATGGCAGACCCATTCTGTTCAGGGCTGCGCAAACTGCTTGTTGAAACAGCAAAAGAATTAAAGCTTCTGCACCACGAAAGGGGAACAGTTATTACAATTGAAGGCCCCCGCTTTAGCACGAGGGCAGAATCAAAAATGTTCAGAACGCTTGGGGCTGACATCATTAACATGTCAACAGTGCCAGAGGTTGTCCTTGCAAGGGAAGCGGCAATGTGCTATCAGACAATTGCAATGGTAACGGATTACGATTGCTGGAAAGAGAGGGAGAGCGTTGATATCAAAAAGGTTTTGGAGATGTTTAAAGAAAATGTTGAACATGTGAAAAACCTGCTGACAACAACCATTCCAAAAATTGAATTCAAGGAATGCCAGTGCCAAAAGCACATCGACAGTGCAATAATAAAAACAGAAGACTGATTCCAAATCAGATGCCGTTCAGCAGCCCAAGTGAGAGGGCTGTAACTATCGTTGCTGCGATCAGAACTCCAATAATGTCCGCTATTAGGAATTTTTTGAACCTAAGGCCAAGGAGGTAGGCTGCCAATGCCCCAGTCCATACCCCTGAACCAGGCAATGGAATGCCGATAAACAATCCAAGGCCAATTGTTCCGTATTTTTCCATATAAGGCTGCACTTTTCTCTGCGTTCTTGCAACTATCCTCATATATATATCTTTAATAAATTGGATTCTGGTGAAAAGCTTCACAAGCCTGTCAAGCAGCAGGAACAAAACAAGGCCAAGCAGGATATTTACAACTACTACTATTGCAAAAACCTCGGGCCAATTCAACCCCGGCCCAAGAATTCCATAAGGAATGCTCGCCCTCAACTCAAAAGCAGGTGTCAAAGTTAGCAGAACAAGCTCAAAAAAATTATGTATATCCATTGAAAAACCGAAAAAAGCCCTGTTTTAATTGAAAAAACGGAAAAAAGTTTAAAAACAGTTTCATGGAAGAATAAATACACACAAAAAAGCTCACATGCCATTAACCATCAAGTATACATAACAAAAAATTTGTTTGGCAAAGAGCAGAGTGGGGGTTCGGGAGTGGTAAAACGATTTGCCTTCTTGTTACTATTCTTTGTTCTGGTAAGCCAAAATGGGCTTGCAGCAATGTGCACTCTTGACTCAATTGGTCCAACCCCGATTAACATTGGGGAATCAACTGAAATAACTGCTACTTTTACCGATTTTGTTGACCCCCCTTCAGGTACCAGCGAAGTAGAGATTACATGTGGGGGTTCAGCTGCAGTAAGTAATTTGAGTTGCACAGGGGGTACAAGTGGCACATGCATTTTGGATTGTGGCACATATGATTCCGATAGCACTTATACAATTGAAAATCTAAAATTAATGGATACGGATTGGGTTGTTTGTGAAGGCACTGCTTTATTGACA
>JAFCFG010000071.1 GCA_017608725.1 Candidatus Iainarchaeum sp. | reverse complement strand
GCTGTGATTAAAGTGATTGAATTGAAAAAAATGCAGGGATTCATTGGGCCTATTGGGGATGATTTGCCCAGTCTCATTCCATTGCTCTTTGCAATAATACTGTTTTTTTATGCCTTCACCTCAACCTGGAACATCTTCGACAGGCGGGACACTGGTTTCAACGATGACATTTCAATTCTCAGAATCAGTTATTCACTTAAGGGAAACAACTATCTGCCGAACCAGGCAAAATTCCATGAGAGATGCGAAACAGCGAAGGGAATCCAGAGGATGCATTTTTTTGCTGGGCTGTATGAATTGTCAACAGGTGCAGACAGCAGATTTGAGGGCATCAAAATCGAAAAGCTGATCAGTGATAACCCGGGCTTTTTTCCTGGCTTTGAATGCAGCAACACACTTGAAAGGCCAAAGCTGGAGAATGAAACCCTGGCAACGCGGTTTTTTCCCATTGCCCTAGAGCATAAGGGAGCAAATGGGTTGTTCTACGTGAAGCCAATGCTGTTGGTGGTGGTGGCATGGAAATAGCCTTGGGGAGGAGAGGCCAGGCAGCTCTGACCGATTCCCTTTACTTTCTAATGATTGCTGGCATTCTAAGTGTTTGGCTCTTTTACAGTGGTGCAACCTATGGCCTGGCGATTGAAGCGCAGGGCCTTGAACAGTATCTCCAAGAGTACAGCAGGTCAAGCCTTGAAACCATTTTGTACAGCAGTACACCAAGGGAACCCGGAATTTCACTGGATGAAGCAACGGAAATTGATTACCTGCTTGCTGCTGTAAAAGAGGACTATGCTGACGACGCTAGCCTGAATGAAACAAAGACCGTCCTACTGCAACAGATTAAGAGCGTAATGCAGCCAATGAGGCCTAGCTTTGACTATGTTTTCTACATCTATCTGAGTGACAGGCAGGAGTTTGTTGTAACCCTGCTGTACATAAGCGAGATAGAGGAGGCAGATGGTGTCTTTAAACTGACTGGAAAGGACCTGGTTCTGAGTTGCTTGCCTGAAAAAAAAAGCGATTTAAGCAATCTGCTTTCCTCTGTTGGCCAGGTTTCTCCGAGCAGCAGTACAATGAGGTTGGCCAAATTGGAGGGCAATGAACAGAAACGGCTGCCTGCTGAAATTGGCCTAGCCATGTGGAATGCAACATACGTTGATTTAAGTGCTTTGAACTGCGAAGAATTTACTGGTTGACCTTTTTACCGCAGCTTGGGCATACAAGAATTGTTCTGCCGGCAATTTTCTCCACTTTCTTGGCGCAGTTGGCACAGAAAGCGGTTCCGCATTCCGGGCAGAAAACGATTTTTTGGTTTGCGGCAGAACAGTTTGGGCAGCCGCTTTCCTCTTCCTTTGCCTTTTCATCCCCAAGGCCTGATAAATCGAATTCCTCTGCAATCTGCTTCTCTGCCCCTTTCTTGATACCAGTGTCCTTTTCATTTGCAAATAGGTCAGCAACGCCCAGTTCCTCCAAATCCCCTTTCTTCAGCACTGGCTCCCCTTCAGTTGGGGGTTGTCCTGCTGGGCCGGAAAATTCTTTCCCCCTTTCTCGCAGGCACTTTCTTTTTTCAGTTGGCTTTTCCCTGGCTTTTTGCCTTTCAAGATGCTTGAAAATCCTCTTAATTTTCTCCTTATCCTTGAGCTGCTGGTAAATGCTTTCCGCTATCTGGTCATACTCGTCTCTCTTTGGATAGCGCTTGTGCTCTTGCTTGAATTTCCTCACCTCTTGCAATGTCAAGTGCATTGTTATATCCTGGGCCTTTTCCTCATTCCCTTGCTTTTTTGGGATTTGTTCAATGATGTTTTCCACAATGTCAGGTGAAGAAAAGCCCCTGCTGCTTTTTCCGGCTCTTTGAAAGCGCCTTAATCTCCTTGGAACCTCTTTGGCCATAGCAAAATCTCTAACTGCTTTAAAAGTACTGCTTTAAAAGTAAATTATTAAACACTGTTCTTGTTTTTAATTGTTTTCAAAACGCTTCCTTGGGAGGGACGCATACCGCATAATATGCAAAAAAAACAGGAAAAAACAGGAAAAAATGCTAAATCAGCTAATTTTGCCCCCACAGCCCAAAAACAGAGGAAAAGAGAGGGAAACCAATTTAAGCGTATTTCAGTATTACTACGCAGCAAAGCTGGGTTGAGGTACTGCCTGATACAATATCACAGGCACACACGCCTTCTGATTCTGGCCCTGCAGTTTCAGGCGTATCAAAATAAAGCTCGCCCTCTATTGGTGTAATGGTTTCAAGCAATTCGTTTGAATTGTCACAGGCAACCCTTGCCTTTAGGGTCACATTCTGTGTTCCTGCATTCATAATCGTGCTGCCTTGAACCTGCAGGGTTTCGTTGTCAACATAGTCTCCTTTGTGCAGGCAAATTTGCTCCTTTGTGAGGCCGCTGCTTCCAACCAATGCCTTTGAAGCAAGGCTTGTTCCTGCACCAAAGGTAACTGATGTGCTTGTGTCAATTTGGCCAGGCTGGTCTTTCTGCTTTCCAATCATCTGGGCTGCAACATCCTGGACATTGTTGCCTGGCGGGATAACCCTGATGATTATGTTCAGCAGTATGTAAAGCACTGCAACAGCAACGATTGCAGCGATAAGCAGCTTGAAAACGCTATAAGCTTGGCCTCTGCTATCCATGATTCTCGAAATAAATAGTGCTTTTTAGTATTTAAACATTACGCTGGCGGCCCCGCTGTAGAAATCCTATTTTGTTTATAAATGCCTTGCTGCTATTTTGCCGTTAAAAGCCGATTTAAGGGATTCAAATTTTGCATTTATGAATCATTTCTACAGAGTCGCTGGCGGGTTATGCTTTCTTCTTTACCTTTCTCAGGAAGGAGGGCAAATCAGATGCCTTTACCCTTTCCTGCTTCATTGAATCCCTGTACCTGTAGGTAACAGTGCCATCCTCTTTTGTTTGATAGTCAATCGTAATGCCGCCAAATACCCCTACCTCGTCTGCTCTGCTGTACCTTCTTCCGATGCTTCCCTTTTCATCGTAGAAGACATCAAATTCTTCGTCCAACAATTGAGTGAAAATCTTTTTGGCTATTTCAGCCAGGCCGTCCCTCTTAACTAAGGGGTAAATGCCTGCATCATATGGTGCAATCTTTGCTGGAAGCTTTAAGTATATTCTTTCGCCCTTGCCCCTTTTCTCCTTTCTGAAGGAGTTGTCCAACACAACGTAGAATGTCCTGTCAATTCCGGCTGACAGCTCGAACACATGGGGGATGAATTCTTTGCCTTCCTCTTTTACTGCCATCTTTTGCCTGCTTTGTTCTTGATGGCCTTTTAAATCATAGTCTGTTCTGTAGTTGCATGCAATCAATTCAATCCAGCCAAGGTCTGTTTCCACTTCAAAGTCCCAGGTTTCTTTGGCATAGAATGCCCTTTCGTCCTTGTCAAGTTCCCTGAAGCGCATTTTTTCCAGCGGAATGCCATATGCTTCATACAACTGCTGTGTTCTTGCAAGGTAGTATGCGATTAGCTTGCCGCTAACAAGCTTTTTTTGCACTGCTTCCCTGCAAGAAATCGGCTTTGGTTTCTTCCCCAAAAGCATTAAATTCAATTTATAGTTTTGCACTTCACCAAAATCCGGGGCCTCATTTATTTTATCGGGGTTGAAGAATATCTCTATTTCCATCTGGCCTATTTCCCTCTCCCTTAGCAAGGTGTTCCTTGGCGCGATTTCATTTCTAAAAGAGCTTCCGGCTTGGGCAATTGCAAGAGGCAGGTTCTGCCTTGCTGTTTTGAACAGCCTTGGGAAATCGCAGAAAATGCTCTGGCATGTTTCAGGCCTTAGATAAGCGGCCTGCTTTCCTGTTGCGCCAATGTCAACTTTCATCATCATGTTGAATTTCCTGACCTTGTCAAAGCTCTTTCCATTGCACTTTGGGCATTTCACTGCGTGCTTGTCAATCAGTTTATCCAATTCTGTTGTTGCAAGGCTCTCTGGAACAATGCCCGATGCCTTTGCTGCAATCAATTTGTCTGCCCTGTGCAGGCTGTTGCATTTCTTGCACTGGACAATTGGGTCGTTGAAATTCTTAAGATGCCCAGAGGCTTTGAATACATCTTCTGGCAGGATTTGGGCACCAAAGATTTCGAGGATCCCTTCTTTTTCAACCAGCTGCTTTCTCCAAAGGCCAATTACCTTTCTCCTAATTGTTTCGCCCAGTGGGCCAAAATCGAAGAAACCACTGGCTGCACTGCCGTATATTTGTGCAGCCGGGTAAAACAGCGCTCTTCTCAGGGCAAGGTTTACTATTTCGTCTTTTGGCATAGTGTATGATTAGATGCTAAATTGTTTATAAATTTTCTATTCCGGGAATTTTTCTCTTTTAATTAATTTTTTAAAGTCGGCCTTTTTGCTGGGGCAAAAACCGAGGGAAAAACGCTTAAAAGAATTGATTGTTTAATGATATAATTATGCCGGATAAATTGCTTGATTTGAGGAAAAAGCTGATTAGGAAGAGCAAAAAGCGGATGCAGCAGCGTTATGCTGAAAGCGATGTCCACATAATAAGGGCTGTTGCAGTGCTGCAGGACCTTGACAACACGTTCAACCTGCTTGCAGAAAACACAATTGAATGGTACTCTGCCCACTTCCCTGAACTGCACCAGTTGCTCAAAGACAATGGGCAGTACCTGCAGCTTGTCTGCTTTTTGGGTGAAAGAAAGAATTTCACTGAGAAAAAGGTGGGGGAAACAGTCAAGGAAAAGAAAAAGGGGAAGAAAATTGCAGCTGCTGCAAGGAAAAGCATGGGGAGCCCCCTCTCCAAAGAAGTGCTTGATGCAATAAAACTGCTTGCGTTCAATGCACTGAACTTGAAGCAGGAAAGGGCTTTGCTTGAGAAGTTGATTGAGAAGGAAATGCAGGGCTATGCCCCGAACACAGCAGAGTTGGCTGGCCCGATTTTGGGTGCGAGGCTTTTGGCTGCTGCCTCTGGCCTAAAACAGCTTGCAATGATGCCTGCTTCAACCATTCAGCTGCTTGGAGCAGAAAAGGCCTTGTTCAGACACCTCAGGAACAAAAACGTGAAGGGGCCAAAATATGGTTTGATTTACGGCCATTCCCTTGTTAAAAAAATGCCGGGAAAGCACAAGGGCAAGGTTGCAAGAAGCCTGGCAGCAAAGATTGCCATTGCAGGAAGGGCAGACTTCTTTGGGAAAAGGGGGGGAATTGGGGAAAAACTGCAAAAGGAATTGCAGGAAAGAATAAAGCAACTGGATTAATGGGGTGTTTTTTGGTTGAAGGAAATTTTTCCAGGCGTTTTCGCTGACCAGACAAGGCTTTTCACAGTAAATGCTATTCCGGGTGAAAGGGTTTACGGGGAAAGGCTTGTGGAAAACGGGGGCGTTGAACTAAGGCAATGGGACTACTACAGAAGCAAGCTAGCAGCGGCAATAAAAAACGGTTTGGCTCAGCTGCCGATAAAGCCAGGTTCTGTTGTGCTTTACTTGGGCGCAGCAGAGGGCACAACAGTAAGCCATGTAGCGGACATCATCGGAGAGGAAGGCATTGTTATTGGTGTTGACGTAAGCGAAAGGGTGATGAGGAAATTCATTATACTGTGCGAGAGAAGGCAGAACATAATTCCAATAATTGCCGATGCAGATAGGCCCTGGACTTACAAGGAGTACTTTACTGGGAAAAAGATATCTGTTCTGTACCAGGATGTTAGCCAAAAAAACCAGGCCCTGATTTTTCTTAAAAACGCCGAGTACTTCCTGAAAGAAGGCAGTTACGGCCTCCTTGCAATAAAGGCAAAGAGCATCAGCCAGGAGAAAACAGCTGAGGAAATTTTTTCAGAAGAGGTTGCCAAACTGAATGAGTAATTTCACGTAAAGCAAATAGTTAACCTCAAGCCATTTGAAAGGGACCA
>JAFCFG010000070.1 GCA_017608725.1 Candidatus Iainarchaeum sp. | reverse complement strand
TGCGGGGCAGTGATGACACTAGAACTGTTTTCTTCCAGTGCAAGGATGCTGCAGGCAATATGTCAGACTCTGCAGGCGTAAGCGATACTATAATCCTTGACAGGGAGGGCCCAAGAAGGCCTGCTGACTTTGACGCAAGCTATGATGAGGACGATGACGAGGTTGACTTGGAGTGGAGCAAGCCAAACGATATAGGCAACAGCGGAATAGACCACTTCTGCCTTTACAGGGGAAAAGACAGCAGCTTTAATGATATGGACCTTATTACCTGCGACATAGATGACGATGACACCTCCTTTGAGAATAACGCAGATAACCTGGATGATGGTGAGGTATACTATTACAGAATCAGGGCCGTTGACAGAGCCGGAAACCCAGGAGATCCGAGCGATGCAGAGAGTGTTACAATTGGCGAAGCAGCTGAAACCGGTGACACAACTGCCCCATACCTTAAGTGGGAGGAGCCAAGCGATGGCAGCACTGTGCAGGGAGAAGTAACTTTGAGGGTTAAGTCGTTTGACAGTGACAGCAGCGTGAGATTTGTCAAATTCTATGTTGATGACAGCATAATTGATACTGACGAAAGTGCAACCAGCCAGAGGTACAGCGTTGTCTGGGACAGCACAACAGTTGCTGATGGAACGCATGTTTTGAAGGCAGTTTCAAAGAACAGAAGCGGCAAAACAGGCAAGGATGCAACTATTAAAACAATTACAATTACAACAGACAATGGCATTGAGTCTGTTCCAAACGGGGAGAAGGACGCTGCAAAAACCGCAATTGACGAAGCAGACGATGCAAAGGAGGATGCTGCGCTTGTTATTTCAGATATGCAGAAGATTGGAATAACTGTAAACAGCAGGGCTACAAAAAAGCTGTCTGATGCCTCAAAAATGCTGGATGATGCTCAGGACTTGTACGATGAAGAGGACTATAATGCTGCAAAGGACAAGGCAGGCCAAGCGCTTGGCTTGTTTGAGGAATTGCTTGAAGAGGTTTCAATGGAAAACTATGGGAGCGAGCAATCCTATGCTTTCGAAACAGAAAGGCTGGAGGAAATGCTGGCAGCAGCTGGCTTGAAAAAGGAACTGGTTGATGAATGCAAACAGGTGATGCAAGACTTCACTGTTAACAGGCGCATTTCTTTCAAGAAGGTAACAGAGGGAGACAATACCTACTACAAGATAGTGATAAGGGCTACTGCAAGAAACGATTCGGATGAGAGAAAGACAATTCAGTTGTTGGAAATTATTCCAAAGGAGCTTGCAGAAAAGGCAGAGGAGCTTGCTTCAAACAAAGAATTTGCTGCTGTTGTTGCTGACCCTGTAATTAAATGGGAGCTTGGCCTGGAGCCAAACCAAACAGGGGAAGTTACCTACTTCCTGAAAAAGGATATGGGGAAGGATGAGGCAGATGATTTGATTGCAGCAGAGATTATGGGTTTCTTCGATGCTCCGCCTGTTATTTTGGCCAGCGAGACACCAGTTGCAGCGGAAGACTTCAAAGCAGCGGTGGAATCACCAACAGGATTATTTGCGTTGTCTGACCTATTAACCTGGCTTGGATGGATTGTAATAGGGATAATTGCAATTGTAATCGTAGCCTTTGTGTTAAAATCTTTGGGCAAGGAAGAGGAAAGGCCATTTGGCTTGCACAGCGTTATAGAGGAAAAGGGAATCTTCAGCAGAATGGGTGACAAATTCTCAGGCTTGGGCAGGGGCAAAGGCGAGGAAGAGCACAGGCCAAAATGGGCTTACAAGGGCTGAACTGATTCTTGGAGATGCCCTTTTTTAAATATTGCTTTGTATAACATGGAAAATATTTGCCTAAGATTAGGTTCTGCTCTCTCAAAGCAAAAAAATATTAATTTCATGCTTCTTCTATTTTACCGGGAGTTAAATGGCTGTAGTAAGCGTGATTGGTGCTGGCCCGGTTGGCTTGCACTGTGCTTCTCTTCTGAGGGAAGAGGGCTTTGATATAAGTGTTTTCGAAGAACACAGCACTGTAGGCAGACCAGTGCAGTGTGCCGGCCTAATTTCAAGCAATGGGGTTGAAGAGCTTGGTTTGAGGCTGCAAGACAGTGTTGTGAATGAAATAAAGGGAGCAAACATTTTTTCTCCTGGCAATGAATGCATTACAGTGCAAAAAGAGGAAACAACTGCTCTTGTTATTGACAGGTTTAAATTTGACCAGCTGTTTTACAAAAAAGCAAAAAGGCTTAACTGTGAGATGCACTTGAACAGCAAGCTAATTGATTTGAGGAACAGCAACCTGTTCCTGGAAACCCATGGCCACGGGGAAATGCAGAGGAGCAAAATAGTAATTGGAGCGGATGGGGCCCACAGCGTTGTAAGGCACAGTGCGTTCAGGCACCTGCCGGAGAAAAACTTTGTTCAGGGTTTTCAGATAAGGGCACAGGGCTCGTTTGACCAAAGCATGGTTGAACTTCACTTTGGCGGGTTTGCCCCCGGCTTTTTTGCCTGGGTTGTTCCGGAATCGGCCAGGATAGCGAGAATAGGGTTGGGGGTAAGGCTTGGAGAGAACCCAGCTGAATCCCTGAAGAAATTTCTAAAAGAGAAGGAAATTGAGGTAAAGGTATTGAGCAAAAGCGCTGGGCTTATTCCAATAAGCCAGCCGGCAAAGCAACTTGTTTTCGGAAACACGCTCTTGGTAGGGGATGCAGCAATGCAAACAAAGGCAACGTCTGGCGGAGGCCTGATTTTTGGGCTGAAGGCAGCTGAAATCTGTGCTGCGGCGGTTGCAAACAACCTGAAGCACCAGCAGAACCTTAATATTTACGATAAGAACCTAGGGGAATTGAACAGGGAGCTGCTTATCCACTGGAAAATCCATTCTTATATTCAGGGCCTGAGGCCACACCAATTTGACAATCTTTTTAGAAAGGCGAAAAAAGCCGGCATTGAAGAATTTTTGCAACAGTATGGGGACATGGACAAGCCTGGCAGGTTCATGCGAAAAATGCTGTTCAAGCCCAAGATGTGGGGGCTGCTCCCTACAGCACTAAAAATAGTGTAAATTTGGATTTCCAACCCCTTTTATTAATCAGAAGTTTTCATTGAGCTGAATGCCTTCAGCAACAATATCACGCCAATCACAACTACTGCTATCAGCACAACCATCTCCATGGTTGCTGGATTAAGATAAACGAATCGCTTAATTTTAGTGTCACAGGGGTTTTTGCAGCATATAGATAAAACAGCTCCTGGCTGTGGAATGAAAGGCCATATAAAAGCACATGCCCGTTATTTTTAAGGCTGCCTAATATCTCCGCATTTGAAGCACAATTTAAGGCATTAAGTTTAAAAGTATTAGACGCGCTGTTTTTGCAGTGAGATGTGCATAAGGAAGTATGAAAAGCAGAACCCCGATATTCTGAAAAATGGGGGTTTTGGCCTATTTAAGTTTTCAAACCAGCAAAAAGGGGCAAAAGTTTGCTTTCCAAATAGCACTATTTTATATACAAGTTAGGCTCTATTAAATGCGGGTAATTTATCACCCCCGGATTCTGTAACAAGAAGGCAAAAAGGCAAAGGAGGAAAGAAAAATTAATCTACTTTTTTTCTTTCCTCTCTTTTATTTCCCCCCTCAAAAAAAACGGATAGATTTAATTTTCAGATGGGGAAAAATTAATTAAAGGGAAAGAACCTGAATTAATATACAGGGGAATTTTTGCAGGTGACAGGATATACCCAAACCGAAAAGGCGCAGGAAGGAAACAGCTTACCAGATTAGTAAGATTCAGAAAATAGCAGGAAGGCAGAACAGGGTGCTTGAACTGCTAAAGCAGGGCAAAAGCCAGAGCTATGTAATGAAACGCCTGAAGATATCACAGCAGACCCTAAAAAGGGATATCCAGACCCTTAGGGAAGGCACAAAGAAGCTTCATGCCGAGATACTGTCAAAAAGAATCCCTAACTGGAGCAGGAAAAGGACGGAAAAGGCAATTGAATTCATTAAATTTGCGGAAAAGGCAATGCGGGGAGAAACAGCTGCAAACTCAGCTAAAAAGCCATCGCAGAGGCTGCCAAAAAAAACCCACAGGGCAATACTCAGAATGCTGGCTGCAAAACCAACTGCTACAGACAAGGCCATTGCCAGAGCAACAGGCACAAGCAGCACATCAGTCAAAAGAAGGAGAATGTATCTTGAGCAACAGGGACAAATCCCAATAGTAAGCGCAGGGGAAAGAAAAAAAGCTGCAACCAGAAGCAGGGTAAAGGAAACAGGCATCCTAAAGAAAAAGAGAAGACAGAAGATTATTGCAGAAAAAGCAAAGGACATCAAGAGAGTTGCAGCATATGTCTACAGGACAAACAGGAAAGCGTTTGATTTTGTAAGCATGAACCCCGAAATAATTGGGGACGAGCTTGCTGAAAGGCTTGAGTTAAGGCTCAGGACATACAGGCCTGATAAAATACCAGGGCCTGAGAAAACAAAGCTTGACAGACATATCAGATTTCACCTGAACAAGATAATGATTGACCTCAAAAGGTACGCCTGGAGAAAATACAGGGCACAGCAATCACTTGACCAGGCAGGGGCAGGGGAAAAACCGCTGAAAACAAGGATTGAAGCAAGGCCAGAAGCAAGGGAGCTGACAGCCGAAAAGGTTAACGAAATATGCAGTCTGCTTGGGCTGAACCTTATTGAAAGAGCAGTTGTCTTTGGAAGGGTAATTGGATACCCTGACAAGAAAATAGGGGAAGAAATTGGCTATTCAGAATCAAACGTGAATATCATCAGAAGGAGGATTGCCAAATCCATTGAAAGGGCAAGGCTTTACTAGAGCTTGCCCTGCCATGAACAATATTCTTAAATTCCTTCCAACTGCCAAATATTAGTGGACTGAAACCGCTTTTTTGTGGTGGCCAGATTGGACTTGGGGAAATACCTTAAGAAAAGCAATGTGAACCCAGCAAAAGCTTACCCTGTTGAAAAGCGCTGTCTGCAGTGCGGCAAAGAACTTGAAAACAACGGAACGCACTTGTACTATCAGCGCTTTTGTTGCCAGCTGTGTAAGGAAAGATATGTTGGCAGGATATTGGAGGATTGAATCCTGCAGGAAAGATATGTTGGCAGGATATTGGAGGATTGAATTCTGCCACTCTAGGACATGGCCCTTGCAGGGACTCCTTTCTTGCAAGGCTTGCCCTTGATTGAATCCTGCCACTCTAGGACATGGCCCTCCTTCACTCCCCTGCTTTTTCCCTCCGGCAGCTCAATTAGGTATTTTGCTGGTTTTTTTGGGGTGTAACTTGGAGTAAACGGCTGGAGCTTTCTTACGATGTCAACCACCCTCTTCCCCTTGTTCAGAAAAACAACGTCAATGGGAAAGAAAACAAAGAACATGTGAATTGTTGCGGCTGACCTGCTTTCCCTTGGCAGGGCAAAAACAAGCCCGTACTTAAACCTTTCTGGCTTTTCAAACATGAGGCCCTTCAGCCTCTGCCAAGGGGTTTGAGCAAGCACTATTCTCCCAATTACCTTTCTTTTTGTTGTTTTGTTGAAAAGCATTTTGGCTCAGCATTTTCAATTGTTTTTCTTACTTTCCCCTTACAAAATCGGAAAAACCAGTTTTGGGATCTAACCTGATTCCCTAAGTATTTTCAGCGGGGGAACCTTGATTTCCTCCAGTAGCTGCCTTGTTTTCTTAGGGCTTGGTATCCTGCCCTCTTCCCTGATCTTCTTGCCCAGCTCATCTATCTCCCGCATTCTCTGCTTTAAGTCTTTGAGAATTGCATTCATTTTCCTTTTCTTTGCAGCGCTCAACTCTCTTTCAGGCACTTTGACCACGATATTAGTATGTTCTCTTCCCCTATAAAATCTTTTCCCAGGCCTTGAGATAGAGAAAAACGCCCAATTGTTACAATCATCGAATTGTTAGAAAAACGAAATTTTTTAAACAGGTAAGCAATTTAATTAGTTAATCTCTTCTTTAAAAG
>JAFCFG010000069.1 GCA_017608725.1 Candidatus Iainarchaeum sp. | reverse complement strand
CTAACCCAGCCACCTCCAACATACAAGCCAAGCAACTTCATCAAATCTCTTGAAGACTTTTTTGGTATTTTTATTTCCCTAATCTTATTCACTTTGTAATCTCCTTTCTTTGACAGCTGTATCTCTGGGAATTTGTAGGGTGTTCCATCTATTCCTTGTTTGAGAACAACAACCTCGTCTCCTGGGTGCAATTCTTCAACCATTTTCCAAACCAGTTCGCTTTGCTTCCCTCTTCCGTTTCTCTTAAGAACTAGGAAAGGGTGATTCCCAGTGGCCTTTATAGTGTGTGAATCTGTGTTTATTTCAAAAACCCTTTTTTCACCGTTGTCAAAAATTCCTGTGCATTTCTTCAAGACCAATTTATGCTTCTTCTGGCTAAAAGTATAAACCAAGTCGCCTACTTCAACATCAATAATTCTCTTCAGGCCCTCCTTAGTCATTATCAATGAGTCAAGCGCAAGGCAATTCATGTAAGCCTCGTTGTCCGTTGCAATATATGTAAAGTGATGGCCTCTCTCTATTGCACCGCTCAATGCACCAAAACCAATGTCAAAGCTTGCACCGTCACCGCCAAAAACAAGCAGGTTTATTCCCTTTCTCTTGCCCTGTGCATTCAATGCAGCATCAATTCCAGAAGCAATCGCAGCATTGTTTTCAAATGCCCCGTGAATCCAAGGAATCTTCCAGGATGTTTGAGGATAGGGGGTTGAAACAACCTCCATACAGCCGGTTGCCATTACCGCAATTGTGTTTGGCCCTGAAGCCTTTGCAATATGCCTTATTACAAGGGCTTCTCCACAGCCAGCGCATGCCCTGTGCCCTGATTCAAAGTACTCCTCGTAGGGCAGGCCTTTGATCATTCTCCCCGTCAAAAAAGCCACTCTCCCCTTTGCTTTCCTTTTTCCAAATCATTAAATACCTTCTCAAAGTGGTTTACTGTTATGTCTCTGCCGCCAAGACCAGCTATGTAGCTGTTGATTGATATGTCATTGCAGTAGATTGCGTTCCTTACATCGGTAAACAATGGGCCCTCTTGGCCCAAAGAAATATGCCTGTCAATTACTGCAGCTGCCTTCAAGTTTTTCACTGCACTCTGCAGTTCCTTCTCAGGAAAAGGCCTTAAAGACCTGACCCTAATCAAACCAACCCTTTTACCCTTTTTTCTAAGCCTGTCAATTGCAACCCTTGCTGTTCCACACAAAGTGCCCATTCCAATTACTGCATAATCTGCGCCCTGCATTTTGTACAAGTCAAGCAAGCCGTCTCCGTAAGCCCTGCCAAACGCTTTCTTGAATTCCCTGTTAACCTTTTTAATTACGCTGATTGAGTTAAGCATTGCCTCCTGCTGCTGTTTCTTGAAGTGCATAAAGCTGTTGGGAAAGCCAATAGGCCCAAAAGTCATTGGCTTCCTCACATCAAGCTTGTACAATGGCTTGAATTTTGGCAGGAATTTGTCAACAGCAGGCTGTAATGGGACATCCACTGGCTCAAATAGATGCGAAAGGGTAAAACCGTCAAAGCAAACCATCAATGGCATGAAAACATCCTTGTCCTCACTTATCCTGTATCCTTGGATAACAGCGTCAAGAGCCTCTTGGCTGCTTTCAACCCACAATTGAATCCAGCCCTGGTCTCTTGCTGAAACAGCATCGCTGTGGTCGTTCCAGATGCTTATTGGAGCTGACAAGGCTCTGTTTGCAACAGCCATCACAGCAGGCAGCCTCATCCCGCTGATAATTGGCAATACCTCATACATTAAGGCAAGGCCTTGGCTGCTTGTTGCAGTAAATGCCCTGCTGCCTGCAGCAACTATTCCAATAACAGCAGAGGCTGCCGAGTGCTCTGATTCAACATCAAGCATTGCACAGTCCATTTCCCCGTTGTTTATGAATTCAGCAAGCTGTTCAACAACGTGCGTTTGCGGCGTGATTGGGTACATTGGAATTACAGCCGGCCTGCAAAGCCTTGCCCCGATTGCAATCGCGTGCGATGCTTCAATTACTTTTTTTGTCACTTTTTCTCAACCTCTTTTTCAATTGCCTTTACAGGACACTGTGTAAGGCAAATAAGGCACCCTTTGCAGTAATCGTAATCAATCCAAACTTTTCCTGTTTTGGCATCAACCCTTATTGCTGCATCAGGGCACATCTGCCAGCACTGGTAGCATTTGATGCATTTCCTTTGGTCGATTCTTGGCTTGAATATTCTCCAGGCACCTGTCTTGTACTTTCTGCTGCTGCCCGGCTCTGTTACTACTGCCCCCTGGTTGAATTTCATCTTTTCCGGCATAAAATCACTTCGCTGCCTCGTACACGGCTTTTGCTGCCTTTTTGTTCAGCTCTGCTGCAGTTGCCTTGCCCCTTGCAATGAACAATTCATCAATTGCCTTGTCCAATGCCTTTAGGGAAACCTGCTTGCTCAAAGAAGAGAATGCACCCAATGAGGCAATGTTTACAAATGGCTTTCCAATTACCTCCAAAGCAATCTTTGTGATATTGATTGCGTGAACTTTAAAACCACTGAGCTTTTTCAATTCTTTCGGGCTTTTGTCAGTGTTAACTATAATCACGCCGTTCTTCCCCAGGCCCTTGGTTACATCAACTGTATCAATCAAAGAACTATCCAACACTATGACATAGTCTGGGTCGTAAACATGCTGCCTTAGGTTTATCTGCTTGTCGTCAATCCGCACATAGCTTTCTACTGGTGCACCAGTTCTTTCCACACCAAAGTTTGGAAAGGCCTGGCTGTATTTCCCGTCTTTGAAAGCAGCAATTGCAAGAACCTGTGTGCTTGTAACGGCTCCTTGGCCGCCCCTGCCATGAATCCTGATTTCGAGCAAGGTCATCAGATTACCTTTTAGTATAAAAAAGGGAAAAAGTTAAAAACCAGTATTTATTAAATTAATGGAGATGCTGCAGATTCATGCTTTTATTGCAGGCTATGTCCAGGGCGTTAACTTTAGGTATTACACAAGTGTCCATGCAAGGAAGCTGCATTTAAAGGGCTTTGTACGCAACCTTGTTGATGGCAGGGTTGAAGTGCTTGCCCAAGGAAAGAAGGAAAACCTTGAGAGAATGGTTGAATGGCTCAACCACGGCCCTGCCTCTGCAAACGTTGAATATGTAAACCTCTCGTGGGGAAAGGCAAGGAAAAAGTACAAAAGGTTTTCAATAAAGTACTAGACCGTATCTGAGCATCCAAGGGCAAAAAAAATTCTTAACATGGCATTAGACTGGCTTCAAACCCAAAAAAATAAAAACACTAGACTGCCTTTAGCTCCAACACAAGTTGTTTTTCAAGGTCAACTTCGTTGATTCTGGCCTTTATTGTAATAACATAGGTCCCACTAAGGGCCTTTGTCCCAGGGTTCGGGCTGACAACAAAAGCATCCTCCAATTTCCTGGTTTCATTCTTGCCCAGTGTTTCAATTGTCTTGCTTGCTGGAAAGATAACAAGGGCATCTGAGGCCTCTGTCTCAACCTCTACAACGACATCCCTGGCTGTTTCACCAGTGGTATTGTTGAGGATAACAGTCAGAAAACTGTTCTGTTGCTTTGGAAGGTGGAGGGGGTTTGGCTCAAGCTTTGCCTCAATTGGCTTTGGTTGAAGAGCAGGCAGGGCCACGAGAAAAAGCAAAATCAGGGCAACAATTACAGCAACAATGCCTAGAATCGGATACTTTGCCTGGCTCCAGGCAAAATTGAATCCAAAGTTAAGATTCAAGCCCTTGCCACTATCATATAAGCCCATTTCATTTAATAAGGGGCTTTTTAGTTAATAAAAGTTTCCTTAGGGCAGGGTAAAAAGCCTGCCATCCTGTTTTCCATCCAGAAATCCTGCCCTGACACCGGCATCAAGCCAGGCATGGGCATAGGAATAAGCAGCTAAAGCCAATTCAAGCTTTCCCTGTTCCTCAAAATGCTTCCCGTCATTCAAGTAATTGCGAGCCATTTCCAGAAAATCGTTTGCGGTTTTTTTCTCTTTTTCAGCTATTCCGCCTTTAACTGAAACCTTGCCCAAAGCAGATTCTGTAAGCTCCCTGTATTTCCTAACCCTTTCCCCCAATTCTTCACTCATTCAAAACCACTAACTGCCCAAAAATTTCAACTATGCAAAGCACCTAAAGCCTCTTCCTCTTTCTCTGTTAGGGGGGCAGCAATTACCAATGATTGAGGAAAGAGGGCAAAGCTGCTCCTCTGCAGCTTTGTCAAATCAGCCACCTTCACCATTTCCTTTTTGCTTCCCAAAGCAAACAAACCAATCAAGGTTGCCTTTTGCAGGATATCCTTGCCCCTTTTCCTTTCAATTTTCTGCAAAATCCCCAGAGCCTCACCTACTGTCATCATCTTGTCCTTTTCTGCCTCAATGTCAAGCAAACACAAAGTGTGCTGGCCGTTCTCAAAATTCCTTTCAATCACATCGTAGAATGATTCAGGCTCATAATTCTCCTTTGGGGCGACGATTGTGCACGTCCTTCCAAACCTGTACTGGTCAAGGCCGATTGCGCCAAGAAAATTGTAGATTGAGATTCCTGCAACAATGCTTGTTTCAATGCCCTGTTCTTTTGCATCAAGCAAAAGCTGCACGTGGGTGGTTGCACTCAAAGGATTCCCAAAAACAAGCAATGCAATGTCCTCATTGCTTTTCTTTGCATCCTTGAGGAGCAGGGGGAAGCCCTCTTCAACCGCTTTCCTGTTCAATTCAATTATCTCCCTTCCAACTACTTCCCTCAAATCATCAGCGGAACCCTCGCAGTAGGCAGAGGTGTAAGTATCCAGGAAAACCCTGGAGCATTTCCCTATCGCTTCCTTTGCCTCAAGGGTCAAATGCAGTGGCTTCAGGCCAACTCCAATCAAGTAAAACATAGAAAAATTAGTCCTGCGTTAAGAATTAAAAAGCGGTTTATCGCAAAGGCAGCCAAAAAAAACGGAAAATTTTTATTGTATCAGGCCGCTTTGGATTGCGCCATTCCCTTAATCCGGGCAGGAAAAATGAAATAATTGAGTTCGTTGAAAAAGATTTTGGCGGGGGAGAATTTTAGAACCTGACATCTTTAGCAGCTGCCCTGTCAACAACAAAGAGAAAGTTGTGGTGCGGCTTTAATGCAACTGCAGGCCACCTCATGAAGTCCTTGCTTCGCAGTGAAGCCCTTATTGCCCTTGCTTTCTTTTTCCCGCTTGCAAGGAGCATAATCTGCCTGCTGTTTTCCCTCATTGTGCGCAGCCCAATTGTAACAGCCTTTTTTGGAACATCCCTCCCAGAAAAGTACTTCGCATTCTTCTTCCTAGTAGCTGGCCTGAGAACAACAGCCCTGGTGATATCGTAAGGGCAACTGCCCGGCTCGTTGAAGCCAACATGGCCGTTGGGGGCAATGCCCAAAATGCACAAGTCAATACCGTGCCTTTTGATTGCCGCCTCGTGCCTTGCAGCCATTGCCCTCAGGTTCTTTGCTGAGCCGTTGAGCAGGAAGATGTTCTTTCTCCTTGCATTAACCTTTGAGAGAAAATTCTTTTTCAAAAAGTAAGAGAAGCTGCTTTTATCGCTCTGCTTTAAGCCAATGTACTCATCTATTGCAAAAAACCTGGCTTTGCTGAAGGAAACTTTCCCCTTTTTGTAGGCTTGAACCAAAAGAGCATACATTCCCTTTGGTGTGGCGCCTGTTGGCAAGGCAAAACTGGCATCTGGCTTCTGCTGCAAGAGCTGGAGCACAATTTGCACTGCTCTCTTGCTCATCTCACTGCGGTTTTTTTCAACAATCAGCTCTGGCCTGTTGTGAATCGCAACAAAGCGCTTGAGTGCGTTCACACTTGGTGTAGCCAAGCTGTGGTATTGAATCTTCGTTGCAGCAACGAAGTTTGCTGCCCACATGCAATTGCTCAAAGAGTAATCATTCAACAGGCCAAAGACAAAGCCAGCGTTGAATGCATCACCGGCAGCAGTTGTGTCAACAATTTTGCTTGC
>JAFCFG010000068.1 GCA_017608725.1 Candidatus Iainarchaeum sp. | reverse complement strand
CTGCAGATGTGCCGAACTCTGCATTTGCCGGGAACTGGAATTTTCTTCCAAAAAGTTTTGCTGTCAAGCGCAGCCTTTTTTTCACTAGGGGAAAGGAGGCTGTCCTTCCAAGAAAAACGATGTTTTTGCAATTGCATTGCATGGATGCAGAGATTGCAAGGACTGCAACTGATTCAGCAACCATGTTCTGGATGCCTGCAGCAATGTCCGCTTTGCTGCCTCTGGCCTTAGTTGAAGGGGTTTTTTGGAAAGCGAAAAAGGGTTTAGCAAAATTTGATGCAGTAGCATTGCCTGAAACAATGCCAATGCTGCCTCCAACGATTTCCTCAACACTTAAATCAACCTTGTGTAAATTTCCTTTCCCGGCAAGGCTGATTAAATTCCCTACTTTGGTTTCCTTAAGCAGAAGCTTGCTTAAACCAAGAATCGTTCCTCCCCCCAGCCCAGTGCCTGTTACATGCCTTGCCTTTTCCCCCTCAAAGAGGACAATGCAGGTGCCCGTTCCCATTGAAACAGCTAAACATTTCCTGTGCTTGCTTAAGAAATTCGCTCCAAAGGCAATTGCAGTGATTTCATCCACGTGCACTGGTTGCATTCCAAGAACCTTTTTCTTAAACAGCCTGCTTTTCCCGCCACTGATTGCAGCCCCCTTAATTGGAAATCTGCTGAAACCGCTTTTTTTGAGAAAGGAATCCAAGGCATGTAAACTGCCTGGGCTTTCAGTGCTTGCCTTTTTTACAATCCTGCTTCCTTTCAAAAGCACTGCGTCGGTTGTGCTTGCACCAAAATCAATTCCAAGAATCATTCAAATAACCTGTTGTCAATTAACCTGGTTTTGCCGAAAAAAACAGCCAGGGCAATGAGATTGCCTTTTTTAATTTCCTGAACCGGCTGCAAAGATTCAGAGTCTACTATCTCAACGTAATCAACCCTGCTGCTTGTTGCAGCTATGCAATCAAGAACGGCTTTCCTCACCTTTCTTGGGTTTTTTTCGCCGCTGCCAAACATTTTCTGGGCTTTGGATAAAGCCCTGTTTAAAACAACGGCCTGCTTCCTTTCCTCTGGGCTTAGGTAGTGGTTTCTGCTGCTCATAGCAAGGCCGTCCCTTTCCCTCACAATGGGGCAGCCCACTAACTCTAAATCAAAATTCAGGTCATCAACCATTTTTTTTATTATTACAAACTGCTGAAAATCCTTCAGCCCAAAGTAAGCCCTGTGGGGCCTCACTATGTTGAACAACTTTGCAACAACTGTGGTAACACCCTGGAAATGGGTTGGCCTGCTTTTTCCACAGAGAAGCCTGCTAAGCTCTTTGACCTCTACAAAGGTCAAAGGCTTTTTATACATCTCTTGTTCCTGGGGAAAGAAGATTGCGTCAACTTTTTCTTTTTCACAAAGTTTTTTGTCCCTTTCAAAATCCCTTGGGTAGGAATCAAGGTCTTCGTTTGGGCCAAACTGTGTTGGGTTTACAAAAATGCTTACTACGGTGCAATCACATTGCTTTACTGCTTCTCTGACAAGGCTCAAATGCCCTTCATGCAAAAAGCCCATTGTTGGAACAAGCCCTATTGTCCTGCCCTTTGCCCTTTGCTCCCTGGAAAAATTCTGCATTTCCCCAACGCCCTTTACTATTCGCATGCCCTTCACCCTAACTAATAAAACGAATGCTCTTTGTCTGGAAAGCGCTCATTCAACACATCTTGCTTGAACTTTGAAACAGCACCCTTTATCTCTTCAGCAAGCTCTGCATACCTTTTCACAAACTTTGGTTTAAAGCCAGGGTCCAAGCCAAGCAAATCGTTTATTACAAGCACTTGGCCACTGCAGTGCATGCCGGCGCCAATCCCGACTGTTGGCACTGCAATGCTGTCGGTGATTCTTTTCGCAAGCGCTGTTGGAACACACTCAAGAACTATTGCAAATACTCCCAAATTAGCCAAGGCAACCGCATCCTGAAAAATTTCCTCTGCTTTGCCCTTGTCCCTTCCCTGGACGCAATACTGCTCTGCTGTCTGGGGCAGCAAGCCAAGATGCCCCATAACAGGAATTCTCTCTTCAAGCAGGGCCTTTATTGCCTCTTGCTTGTTTCCCTCAATCTTTACTGCATCTGCCCCTGCACCCAAAAGCAATTTTGCATTATGCAGTGCAGTGTCTACAGTGTCGCAGGAATGCGCAGGCATGTCAGCAATTACTGGTGTGTTCTTAACAGAGCTTGCAACAGCCCCTGTGTGGTGCAGCATTTGCCCCATTGAAACATTCTTTGTGTCTTTAAGGCCAAGAACAACCATGCCAAGGCTATCCCCAACAAGAATCAGGTCAATGCCTGTTTCGTCCAACAGCTTTGCCATCTGGCAATCGTAGGCTGTGAGCATAACTATTTTTTTCTTTTCCCTCAAACCGGAAAAGTCAAATTTCTTCATTTTACCAAGTCCAGAATCTTGTTTGCAATAAGCCTCTTGTGCTCCAATCCAAAATGCGTTACGCGTTTCTTTGGGTCAACAACATAAACCTCGTTGTTGTCGCTGCCTATGCCCCTGTCTTGCCTTCCTATGTCGTTTGCAATAATCAGGTCAGCTTTTGCTGCTTTCAATTTCTTGAACGCCTTTTCAACAAGCTGCTCTTTTGTTACATTGTACTCTGCCTTGAATCCAATTAAAAAAGCCCTTTTGTTCAATTTCTTTATTTTTTCCAGAATCTTGGTTGCAGGCGTCAGCTCCAACGCAAGGCTGCTTTTGGTGCTGATTTTTCCACTCTGCTTTTCAACAGTGTAATCACTGACTGCTGCGGCATGCACTACAATGTCAACATTAATGTTTTCTTTTATTGCATTAAACATCTCTTTTGCACTTTTAACTTTTATGTCTTTCATTGGGTAGGCTGGCTCAACCAAGGTATTGCCCCTAACCAAAGTAACATCAGCGCCTCTGGCGTAAGCCTGCTCTGCAAGCCATATGCCCATTTTGCCGCTGCTTCTGTTGCTGATATACCTTACGCTGTCAATGTCCTCAACTGTTGCACCGGCCGTAACAAGGATTTTCTTGCCAAACAGGTCTTTTTCCATGAACAACATTTCGATTCCGCTTACAACCCTGCTAATGCTTGGAAACTTTGCTTTCCCTTCCTCTTCCCTTGGAGCAACCACTGTTACCTTGAATTTTTTCAGTTTGGCAAGGTTCTCCAGAACAATTGGGTGCCTGTACATTGAGATGTGCATTGCCGGAACAACCATTATTGGGATTCCCGAACCAAACGCGGTTGTCACAACAGTTGTAACAGCAGTGTCATCAATTGCATTTGCTATTTTTCCAATTGTGTTTGCAGTGCACGGGGCAACAACAACTGCATCTGCTTTTTCTGGAACAGCCCCTGCAAGCTTTACATGCTCCACCTTACCGGTTATCTGTGTTACAACATCGTGGCCAGATGCCCATTGCAGGACATCTGGGTGAATTATTCCAGTAGCGCTTTTGCTCATTACACAGAAAACGCTTGCACCTTTTCTTATGAGCTCTCTGACAAGCTTTGGGGTTTCAGTAGCTGCAACGCTGCCTGTAACGCACACAATTATTTTCCTGCCTTTAAGAGAAAGCATTTCAAAACATCTTTTTGTAAGCTATTGTTTAAATGGCTTTTGAAAAGGGAGTTTTCAGGTAATTGTCGAATTACTCGGATTCTATTCTTGGAGCTAACAAGTAGGTAATTTGGGCGTCACCAATTTGGTAGTTTAGTTCCACTGGCGCGTTGTTCTTCAGCTTCAATTCAACCACTGTTTCGCTGCTTGCTGCTTTTAGCATGTCCTGAAGGTAATCCAGGGGAAACATGCTTGATACCTCTTTTGATGCATTTAATTCAACCAAATTCTTTTTGTCCTTCTCTGTTTCATTGTGCAGGTTCCCTTTGCTGCTGTCTGCCTTTACAAAGAACCTGTCCTTGGCAACCCCTATTGAAACATGTGAACTTATTAAGGAAGCGTCTTTCAGGGCATCCTGCAGAACAGGCGCCTTCAATTTGACAACTGCATCGAACTCGATTTTTGGGTTTGGCAACTCAGCAGAGCTGATGTCAATAAGCGGAACCTGAAAGTTCCTTGTTCCAATGCCTTTGAAGCGAACATGGAGCCTGTTGTCGTTGTCAGCCAGCCCTATAGTAAGCTGGTCTCCTGCCTTTGCCCTGCTCATAATCTGCCTCAGGTAATCCAAATCAAGGCCGATTCTTGTTCCCTGCTTTACATCAAACTTCTTGAATGCCTTCTTCTCAAGGAGGAAATCAACCATTGAAATCTGGCTTGGGTCTGTTGCCTTCAAAGTAAGGCCTTTCTCGTCTGCAAGGAATTCTGCCTCATCAATCAGAACAGCTATTGCTTCAATGCTCCTCTGCAAATCAGCTGCCCTTTCCAAAACAAGTTCCATTACCTTCCCCGAAAAGAATTCTGTTCAATTAAATTTAAAATGCTATTCTGCAAGAAAAGAAAAAAGCGGAAATAATAAAAGCTTGGAAGGGCAAGTATTTTAAAGCATGCCAGGAAGATACAGGATTGGAAGAATTCCCAGGAAGTACTTTTCTAAAAAATACAGAATGCTGCCCTTGAAAAAAAGAATTGCAATTAGGCTGAAAATGAAGCACAGGATCTTGCGGATTTTGGGGGATGTAGACAAAACAGCGGAAAGGGCAGAAAAATTCAATGAAAGGCTGGCTAACATTTTAGCTTCACTGCATGCAGGCAAAAAAGTAAAGGTTAACCTAGCAAAAGAAAAACGGGTAAAACACAGGCTTTTGGAGAAAAGGAAGGAGCTAGGCCAAGCCATTGGAGAATTCGAAAAATTTGCAGAGCCCTGGTTTGAGAGCTTCCATCCAGAGGTTTCGCAACTGGAGAGATTTATTTTCAACCCGGTGGAAACTGCTGTGCACACCGCTAGGACAGGGGTTGGGCCTGTTGGAAGAATCAGCTCATTTCTAAACAGTGCCAGCAAGCACCTGGAAATAATCGAAAGAGAACTTGGAAACAGGACAGCACCTAGCAGATTCCACTGAAATCGCTTGGAAGCCTGCCTTTTGTAATTAGGCTGCCCAAATCATCCAAAAGCCACAACTTGAAACAGCCAACAAACGGAATTTGCAACACTGCCTTGCCCTGCAGCTCTTCCACCTTTACTGGATAAAGCTGAATGCAGTTCTTGCTAGGCCTTCCCAAACCATCAACCGGCCCGCAGTCCTGGTCAATGGTTGAATTTTGAATGCTGTCGCCCTTTGTTAGAACATAGGTGCCGTCTGCCACATGCAGTTTTGCAACAACCCTGTGGATTATGGGCTGCTTTCGAAGCAAACTCCAGTAAACCACAATACTGCCCTGTTTCGTTATATCAACCGTTTGGCCTGTTGCTGGAAAGGAAATCTTTTCAATTTGGGGCTCCTGGCTGTCTGAGTAAATCAGTTCAGCAAAGGAGGAAAGCGGTACTTCAGCCAGTGTTTCCCTGTTCAACTGCACTTCTTTGCCTTGCAAACCAGCTGCATCTGTCCCCTGCAGTATTATCACATCCCCCCTGTGGTACAACGGTTCCATGCTACCGCTTAAAACAATCACCATTGGGCTGTTTGTTCCAAGCAGTAAGCCAATTCCGGTGAAGAGAATCCATGCAAAGGCGAAGGCAAAGGAAATGTATATTGCCCAGTCAAGGCCCTCCTTTCTGTTGCTGTAATAGAAAATGCCCAGGATTGCAATCAAAACAACCAGCAGGGGAAGCGCGTTTGCAGCCATTGGAACAAGGCCGAGGAACGCTGCTGCAAGGAACAACAAGCAGAAAAGGAATATAGCGTGCTTCTTTTCCTTGCCCAAATTATCTGTTCTTGCAATAACCAGCCTGTCAACATAGGTAAAAGGGTCAAGCCACTGCATCTTTTTCCTTATTTCCTTAAAGCCCATTTTTCTTCACCTTAACTTTTCCCCTGCAGTTTAAATTCATGTTC
>JAFCFG010000067.1 GCA_017608725.1 Candidatus Iainarchaeum sp. | reverse complement strand
ATGGCTGCTTTTATGCCTGCTTTTTTCAGCAGCAGCGTGTTAACCCCCTTAATAATTAGCCCTGTGGGTCATTTATATACTTTTGGTTTGGTTTTTTTCCAAAAGGCTTGTTTTTCCCAGTAATCTGGGAAAGGCATGACAATCTCAGCTATGAGTAAGCGCTCCTTTCTTGTTGTTTTTTAAGCCATTTTGGTACAACAATTCAAAGGTTTTAGATAAGCTATTAAAACAAATCTTATACAAGAGTTTATGAAATTAAAACCACTGATTTGCATGACAAGAATTCTTATCACTGGAGTGAACGGCTTTGTTGGCTCACATCTGTCAGACCTGATTCTGCAGAACGATTACGGCGAAATAACAGGCCTGATTAGGACGAAGAACGCAAACCTTGAGAACATTGCCCACATCAGGGACAAGATAAACCTGATTGTTTCAGACATCACTGACTACCACAGCGTTTCAAAGGCAATAAACGAGGCAGAGCCGGACATCATCTTTCACTTGGCAGCCCAAAGCTTTGTTCCGGCTTCCTGGAGGGCTCCAATTGAAACAATGAACGCGAACGTAATGGGGTCGCTGAATTTATTTGAAGCGGTTAGAAACAGCAAGGTTGAGCCAAGGATTCAGATTGCCGGAAGCTCGGAGGAGTACGGTTTTGTTGCCGAATCGGAATTGCCCATTACCGAGCAACAGGAGCTCAGGCCTTTGAGCCCTTACGGAGTGAGCAAGGCAGCAATGGATTTGCTTGGTTACCAGTACAACAAGAGCTATGGTTTGAAAGTAATCAGGACAAGGGCATTCAATCATACTGGAGCGAGAAGAGGAGAGGTTTTTGTCTGCAGCGACTGGAGCAAGCAGATTGTAGAAATTGAAAAGGGAAAGAAGAAGCCAGTGATGTTTGTAGGAAATCTTGAACCAAAGCGTGATTTCACTGATGTAAGGGACATTGTAAAGGCCTATTGGCTTGCTGTAGAGAAATGCGAGCCAGGCGAGGTCTACAATATCTGCCAGGAGAACACAATCAAAATGGGGGACATTCTCAACATACTGCTTTCAATGACCGAGAAAAAGATAAGCATTGAAAAAGATCCAAAAAGGCTTAGGCCAAGCGATGTCCCTGTTTTGTATGGCAGCTGCAGGAAATTCAGGGAGAGAACAGGCTGGAAACCTGAAATAGAATTCAGGCAAACCCTGCGCGACATCATGCAATACTGGCGGGAAAAAGTGTAGCTGCTTTGTGTGTCTGTGAATTGGCTTAATAATAGGTCAATTGATTTTCATCTGCCTCCTGCATGGTTTTCTTTTCGCGCCTATCAGCGGCTTGAACCAGCACTAGTTCAAAATGCCTCTTTGTTTAAATGCACAGTGTTCTGTGTGATGCAGATTCAGAGCTTCCGGTTTCGTTCAAATGCTTCTCTGTTCAGATTGCGTGCCCGTAACGCATAGGTTTTAAATAAAGAAATGCCAAATCTTTTACGATGTATAGGGCTGCCAATACTGGCGTGGTGAAAATAAACCGTTTGCCGGTTTCTTTTTTTGAGAGGCTGTTTGAGGTCAAGAGCGTTCAAGGTCTCCAGAAACTGATTTCAGACAACACCAAGTTATTCCAAAGAATGATTGCTGACAAGAGCATTCCAAAAATGACGCGGTACTTTATAAGAGACTTTGTAGAGAGGTCAAGAAGAGGTCGCTTAAATGAAACCATGGCATTAAAAGCCATCCCTCTGCTTTACAGCATGGCTACCAGGGCAGGAGGCAATTCTTTAATTCAATGGACAGTGTTCTCCAAAAGTTCAGAGCCAGGCTTGACCCTGTCAGCAAAAGAAAGGCGAGGAATCAAGTACGCTGATCACGCGCTTCACCCTAATTATGTTGTATTGGGGAATGACTTGTTTGAATTGCTGGAATCCGGTGGCAGCAGGGTTTTGTTGGGAATGAGCCGTAAACTGCTTCAGGGCGGTCTCATTCCTTGGGCTAGGGTGGATTATAGGACTGTACGCCCAGTGGGAAAAAAACAGGCTTTTGCTATAGTGGATGTGGGGATGGGAACTGTCGGAACCTTTGAAAAGGATGTTATTGCAGGCAAGCACGGTTTGCGTTCTGAGATTTCCAAAAGGCTTGTGGATTCATTGCTTCAATACCACACAGATAGGACTCATGCAAGACCACAAACAGTAGTGATAGCTCTTTCAGAAGATTATTTCAGCAAGAGCGGAGCAATTGCCCGCTCAGTGCATGACTTGCAGGGGTTGAGGGAAAGGTTTAGGCGAACAGTTGGCCATGGAGGTGTTTTTCTGGTTCCTTACTCGAGGATTGGAATGAATGATGCTAATGTCTGGTTTTATTCTGGAGGTCAGCGCAGAACGCTTGGAAAAAACGACATGATCCTTGTGTACAACCCTAACAAGCCTATGGAGAAGGCCTTGGAAAGAAGAATACAAAAGCATTTGAAGCTCATAGGCTCAAGGGAATTTGCGGTAATTTCTGACAAAAGAAAGAACGGCCCACTAATACTGGCCGCAAAAAAGGAAACAAAATCAGGCATAATCGTTGTACCAAAAAGGGGCCCCCTGATACGTGTTGCCTCCCTTGAGGACCTCCCGCGAAAATTAGAGTCAGCAGCAAGGAAGATTGGGTCGCGTGGAATCGTAGTAAAGCTTCCCCTGCCAATAGAAAGGGCCGGAAAAGCGCTTCCAAGCGCACTTTTCTTCAATGCACAGAGCCCTCTGCAAATAAAGGCCGTAAAACGCGAATTAGCCAAACATTTTAAGGCAGGGGCAAGAAGCTTTTCAACGGAACAGCTTGTGAAACCCAGTTCAATTAAAGGAACCGAAGGGGGCCTAGAACTCAGGTTTTACTTCAGCAGAAAAAAGCCCGGAATGAAAAGATACTTCAGGAGGAGAAGATAATGATTGAAAAAATGAAGCCAAAGCTGGTAGTTTTTGATTTCAACAGAACAATATATGACCCGGAAAAAGGCAGGGTAATTGAAGGGGCCATCAATGTTCTTGAAAAGCTGCTGCCAAAATTTCCAATGGTTCTATACTGCAAAACAGGAGACGGCAGGGGCGAAAAAATCAAAGAACTTGGCATTGAAAAGTATTTCAAAAGAATGGTTTTTGTCGAAAAGAAAAGCCCCCGGGACCTGCTAAAGCTGGCAAAAGAATTTAACATCGGGCCTGGTGAAATTCTTGTAATAGGGGACCGGGTCCGAAGCGAAATAGCAGCTGCAAAACAAGCAGGCTGCAAGACAATCTGGTTCAGGCAGGGAAAATTTGCTGGCGAAGAGCCAGCCAAAAAAGAAGAAGAACCAGACCAAACAATCATCCAACTCAAAGACCTGTTAAGCAAAACAGGGAAAGCAGCCACCTCTGCAAAACTTTAAATAACCGGCTGCTTGGAATTTCCTATTGCTTTCCCCTGCTTCTCAGCTGATTCACTATGCCGAGCACAAGCCCTGCTGAAAAAACAACACTTCTTGCCACTATTACAAATGGTGCAGCAAGGCCAACCGCCTTGTCTCTCCTAAAAGCCCATGCCGCAAAAGGCATTCCGCTTAGAAAAAGCAGCAGTGCAAGCAGCCCCGCGGCATAAAGCGCTATTGGGACAAAAACAGCTGCAGCAAGCGAAACAGCGAGAAGAAAAACAAGCCCTATTTGGGCCTTTACAGCCTGGCCTGTGTAGCTGTCCCCCGCTATCTTGCCCTTGTGCTTTCCGTAAACCTTTACCCTCCAGAAGGCCCTGTAGAATTTAACCTTCAGGTACTTGTAGAAGGAACTTGGATGCCTGTGGACAACTACTGCCCTTGGGTTGAAGAAAAGCTTGTAGCCCTTTCTTGCAATCCTAAAGCTCAAATCCGTGTCTTCCCCGCTTGCCGTTGGAAAGCTTGTATCAAAGCCATTCATTTCCTGAAAAACGCTTTTTCTGTAGGAAGCACTGAAGCTGCCAATGAAGTCAATGAACTTCCTTGCAGCCATCTTGTCATGCCTTTGCTCTATTTCAAGCTGGATGAGCCTTGCAACAAACTCCCTCTGCAGTGATTTGTATCTCCCCTGCACCCCTGCTATGCTTTCATCTTCCAATGGTTTAAGCATTTCCTGCAGCCAGTTCTCCTCTGCAACGCAGTCTGAGTCAACAAAGACAACAACGCTGTTCTTTGCATTCCTTGCGCCGTTGTTTCTTGCAGCTGCCGGGCCCTGCTGCCTCTGCGAAATAAGCTTCACTCCCTTAAATCTCTTTACAAGCTCAGCTGTGTTGTCAGTGCTTCCGTCGTTTACAACAATTATCTCATATGGGTAACCGGTTTTTTGCCCTAAAAGTGATTCAAGGCAGGCTGCAATTGTCTTTCCGCCATTGTGAACCGGTACAACAATGCTTGCATTAATCTTTTCCGGCATTTTTTCCAACCAACTAAACCATTTGCTTCAAATTCAATTCCTTTGACCTAGCTGAAGTAGCCGAGTTTTCTCAGCCTTTCCTTCATCTCCCCTGCTGCATCAATCACCTTGTCAAACTCGCCAAGATTTTCTTTAAGCATCTTCTGCTTCTTTCTCCATTCATTCAATTTCTCTTGCAATTCCTCAACAACCCCCTTCTCCTTCTTTGCAAGGTTTTTTCTTTCACCAAAATCATTTTCCAAATCATACAGTTCTCTTTCAATTGCCCCTGACCGCGCCTTCAGCATTTTGGGCAGCAGCTGAACTGACTTTGAAGCAGTGCTTTTAACAATGCTGAAACCAAACTTCCTTGTTCCCTTTGCAATCCTTGCTATGCTCTTCCCCAAATTGCCTTCGCCCTTTAAATTCTTTGTTTCAATGTACTTCCACTTGTTTGTTCTGACACCGCTTACAACAGTATCAACTATCTTTGACTGGACATCGCTGTGCATTTCAAAGAAAACATGCTCCTGCCCCCCATGTTTTCCTTCAAGCAGCGGAAGCAGACTGATTCCCTGCATCTGCTTGCCGTTTTTCAAGCCAAACAAATCGAGAACACTTGGAGCAATGTCCAAATGCGTTACCTGCTCTTCGATAAGGCACCCTGCACTCCCCGGAAGAATTAAAAGCAGTGGCACTTTTATGCTTTCCTCATACAAGTCAATGCCATGGCAGAAGAACCAGTCATGCTCCCCCATGGCCTCCCCATGGTCTGATGTCAGAATCAAGGCAGTTTTCCTTTCAATTCCTGCTTCAGCCAGCTTTTTCCACAGCTTTTGCAGAGCAGAATCAACATATCTAATAGCTGCATCGTACCTTGCAACATACTCACCAAATTTCCTTTCCCCTTTAATCTGCTGGTACTGGGGAATGCTCTTATAGCCTAGGTCATTGCTGCTTAAAGGCAATATCTTTTGGTTCTGCTCTTCAAGAAGCTTGTCGTTAAACATTTCAACGAATTCTTCTCCCGGAACATAGGGGCCATGTGTGTCAACTACCTGAATAAAGCAGAAGAAGTCCTTTTTCTTGTTCTTTTCAACCCACTTTAAGGCTGAGTCCACTGCCTGCCCTGCAGTCCGGCCTTTTTCGCCTCTGCCAGTGTCCATTTTTCCCAGGCCCTCGTCAAAGAAGGAGAACCCCTTGTCCAATCCACTCTGCTTTGCTGTTACTGCATTGCTTATGAATGCAGCCGTGGCAATCCCCTTCTCCTCCAAAAGTTCCGGCATTGTTTTAATAGCTGGATTTAACCTCTCCAAATTACCGCCGTCATCGTAAACCGAGGTCAGAATGGCCTTGTGTGAGGGCATTGTAAATGAAGCTGCTGCAACCGCGTTCTTAAACAATGCCCCTTGTTTTGCCAGCTTATCAATGAAGGGCGAGGTGTTTCTCCCGTAGCCATAGCAGCCCAAGTGGTCAGCCCTGAGGGCGTCAACAAGAAAAAGAATTACGTTCATTTCTCTCCTTCCTTCTCATTTTCCTCCCTGCCTTCCTTCCCTGCCTTTCCCTTGTTCTCCTCCCTGCCTTCCTTCCCTGCCTTTCCCCTGTTCTCCCAAAGGTAT
>JAFCFG010000066.1 GCA_017608725.1 Candidatus Iainarchaeum sp. | reverse complement strand
TGGAAGAAAATTCGAGTTCCCGGCAAATGCAGAGTTCGGCACAGCTGCAGGAGCTGCACACTATTTGCAGAAAAAGGCCTTTTAGTTAATCTTATTAACTACTTTTTTCCTTTCTCTTAATTACAATGATTGAAACAAGGGCAAAGCTTGGTTTTGTGCTCACTGTTTTGGTGCTGCTGCTTGCAGCCGGCACAATTATTTACCATTGCCTGGAGCAATGGAGCTTTGTTGACAGTTTTTACTTCACCACCACGACGCTTACAACAATTGGCTACGGTGACCTCCACCCTAGAACAGACCTTTCAAAAATTGTCACTGTTTTCTTTGCACTCAGCGGAGTAGCCGTTTTCCTATACGCTTTGAGTGTGATGGCAGGGGTTTCCATTCAAAAGGGCCAGCGCTTTGAGGAAGAGGAACTGCATAAGATTGGGAGAATGCTGCACAGGTTTTCCCACGTAAAGCCAAGAAAGCCCAAAATTGAGAAAAACTCTTAAAATAATCTCCCCCCTTAATTATTAACCGGGGGTCTTTTATTTGATTGAATTAAAGAATGTTGCTGTTTTGCAGAGGGCAGTTGATTCCATTTCCTCTTTCATCAGCGAGGGCAACTTCCGCTTCAATGACAATGGCATTAGCTTGAAAGCCGTTGACCCAAGCCAGATAGTGCTGGTCAATTTTTTCATTGCAAAGAGTGCTTTTGAAAAATACAAGGTTGAGCCAACCTTTGCAGGCGTGGATTTGCAGGAGCTGAACAAAATAATGTCAAGGGCCCTGCCAAACGACAAGCTGCTGATGCAGTTAAATGACTCTGAGCTGAACATAAAGCTGGAGGGGGACCTAAGCAGAAGCTTTAGCCTGCCTTTAATTGACGTTACAGAGGATGAAGTAAGGATTCCTGAAACCCGGTTTGATGCAAGCGTTGATATCAATGCGCGTATCCTAAAAGAGGCCTTGAAGGACGCAAGCCTTTTTGGCAGTAGCGTTATTCTGAAGGCAAAGGACAGCCAGCTGCTTATTGAGGCAAGGGGCAGCGCTGGCACACTGCACACAATTGCAAAGCAACCAAAGCATGTAACTGTAAAGGGCAACACCGAGGTTGTAAGCAAGTACAGCCTGAACTTCTTGCACAACATTGTAAAGGATGCAGGAAACGATGTAAAGGTCTCAATGCAACTGAAAAGCGATTCCCCAATGAAGCTAAGCTACAAGATAGGCCCTGCTTGCCTTGAATTCCATTTAGCCCACATGATTCTCTGAGGGCACCGGAACAGCACTCTTTCCTTTCCCTTTTTATTCCTTTTAATACAGTAATTTTTTTTATGCCAACAATGCAGCAGCTATTGTTCGCCCAGCACTTTCCCTTTTCTGAGGCAGCCAGGAAACTGGTCAGGGAAAAGAACCTTTCCTTGGAGGGGTTGCCTGAGCCAGTCATTGAGAGGGCTGTTTTGATGGTAGAGCATTCCGCTGCCAACAAGCAATATGTTTTCTTCTTGCACAACACTGACCTATTAATGCAGGAAATCCTTGCCTTTCCTGTTGCAAAGATCATTCTCTCTGTTTTACGGGATGAAAGAATGTATGAAAAGTTCGCAGCATTGTTTGCTGATGCAGCCCTTGATTATTTGAACACTGCAGAGGATTCAAAAGAGGCAATGGTTTCACTTGCATCAGAGCTTGGGCTGAACTTCGGTTTTGCTGACAATGAAGGCAGGGTTGTTTCACTCCCCCTGATGGATTTTTTAAGCGTCAGGATTTCCGACCCTTTGCTGCATTTGGTTAATCAGAGTGTCAGCAATGGCACTGTTTTCCTTAACCTGAACGGTTTTGCCAGATTTCTAAGGTCAGTTGTTTTTGAGAGAATTAGATCTTCCTTGCCTGTTCCAATTACCAGCATTCCAAAAAACCTGCAGAACGTTGCCATGCGCTTCAAACAGAATTTCAGGGAAAAGCAGGCAAAGCAGTTCCAATTCGCTTTTAAAGGGGCATTAAAAGCAGATGCCTTCCCAAGCTGCATGGCACAGCTGTACAGCGAGTTGTTGCAGGGTAAGAAGCTTCCACATCTTGCCCGCTTTTACCTTGCGTCTTTTTTGAATCGAGTTGGAATGCCCAAAGAGCAAATAATCCTTGCTTTTAAGAAAAGCCCTGATTTCAACGAAAAAATTGCCTTATACCAAATCAACAGAATTGTAAAGCAGAATTACACGCCTGCGAGCTGCGACAAAATAAGAAGCCAGGGCTACTGTCCAAGCCCTAGCTGCAATGTAAGGCACCCTTTGAGTTATTACAGAAGACAATTGAGGAAAGTAAGTGCAAAACCAAAGCAGGAGGCAAAGCCCTAATGGTATCTGAAGAGCAGTTTTTGCAAAAGCATTTCAAGCAATTCTATTTGAATAGGAAAGTGGAGGGGCCCCCTGATATTGCTGCAAGGGAGTTTGGAATAGGCTCTTTTGGCCAGAAAATCAGCAAAAGGCATTTGTCATTCAACAGCTTGCAGGAATTCAATTCCTTTCTGAGGGAAGAGGCCCCCTTTTTTGTCAGCTATTCAAGTGCCTTGTACAGGTTTCCTGGGAAAAGGCCAATGCCGGCAAAAGAGTTTTTGGGCGGGGATTTGGTCTACGAGTTTGACGCAGACGACTTGCCAACGGGATGCAAGCAGCAGCACGACAGCTGGAAATGCCCAAAATGCGGAAAGGAAGGGAGGGGAAGGCAGCTAATGTGCGATGAATGCGGCAGCGCAACAAATGTTGAGGAATGGTTTTGCCCCCAGTGTCTGGCTGAGGCAAAGAGAAAGGTATTTAACCTGCTTGATTTTCTGCAGAACGATTTCGGCTTTTCTGAAGGCATTGCAATAAACTTCAGCGGCAGGGCCGGTTACCACGTCCATGTCAGAAGCAGGGCAGTAAGGCAACTTTCCCCTGCTGCAAGGATTGAATTGATTGATTACTTGACAGCAAACAACCTGAATCTATTCAGTCACTTTAAAAAGAAGGAAACCTTTTTCACCTGTCCTGTCTTAAAGGAAAGGTCTGGCTGGCCCCAAAGGATTTTGTTTGAGTTAATTGAATTACTTGAAGAGGGTGACGCTGAAAAGATCGCAGTGATGGGCAACACAACCATTTCAAAAGCAAGAAAGGTAATCAAACAGAGGGAAATTATAATCAAATCAATTAGGAGTAGGCAGATTATTCCCTCTCTTTTTGGTAGAGTAAGTTCAAAAGAGGAATCACAATCAGATAAGTTCTGGTTGAGCTTCCTAAATAATATTGTGGCCAAACTTGCCCCCATTGACAGGCAGACATCAACTGATGTAAGCAAGATTGTTAGGGTTCCGGAAACCCTGCACGGGGGAACAGGCTTAATTGCAAGCAATGTTCAACTAGACAATTTGAAGCAATTTGACCCCCTAAAGGAGGCAATTGCCTTTGGGGCTAACCAAACAGTAAAGGTTTTTATTATTAAGGCACCACGGTTTCATCTGGCGGGAAAGAGCTTTGGGCCCTTTGCCCACCAGGAAGAGGAATTGCCCTTGCATGCAGCTGTTTTCCTTTTGGGCAGGAACAGCGCAACCATGGCAGGCGATTGAAAATGGACCTTGACTATGATGAATTGATGCGAATTTACCGGTTGGAGAAGAACAGCCCAAAGCATGTAGAAGTTGAAGAAACATTCTTTGAAGATTTGAGAAAGTTCTTCGGCAAGGAGAGGCAATTGTATTTGCAGAGTTTGAGGGATTTAACCGGCAGCAGGGCAACCAATTTTTCAAATTTAAAGAAGATAGTTGAGCAGATATTTAGCTTGAGGGAGAAGAAGATGTTAAACAAGGCCTTGGTTGCATGCAGGACTGGCGAACTGGAGAATGGGCAACTGGCAGCAGAGGAGAAAGAAACCCTGAAACAGCTGCTGGTTATTTTGCAAAAGCACCAAAAAATTTTGGATGAAATAATTCAAGGTGAATCAAAAAAACAGCAGGCCAAGGAGAAGAAGGCAGTGAGCATTAAATTGCTGCAGAACGTGCCGGCTTTTGTGGGAGCAGACATGAAAGAATATGGCCCCTTTCAAAAGGAGAACATTGTAAGTCTCCCCCCGAAAATAGCCTCTCTCTTAACTGGCAGAAAGTTTGCTGAAAATGTCAAGAAGTGATTTGGGATGAAAACAGAGCTGAGCAAAAAAAAGAAAACAAAGTTTCTGAAAGCAAAGTGCAGTGGTTGTGGCAACGAGCAAATAATTTTCAGTGCTGCCGCTACCAAAATAAAATGCCTTGTCTGCAACCAACTGCTGGCTGAAACTACTGCAGGGAAAGTCAGACCAATTGCAAAGGTTGTAAAGGAGTTATGGTGATTTTGAAATGCCTGGGGAAAGCGATAGCCCAAGCGTTGGAGAAATAGTTGTCTGCAGGGTCACAAAGGTCCTGAACTACGGGGCATTTGTTGAGCTGGTTGAATACGATAACATGAAGGGTTTTATTCACATAAGCCAGATTGCTACCTCCTGGATTAAGAACATCCGAAACCATGTAAAGGAAGGTCAGATTAGAGCAGCAAAGGTCCAATCGTTTAGGCCGGAGAAAGACCAAATAGATTTGAGCTTAACCAAGGTTTCAAACAAAGCCCAGAGGAGAAGGATAGAGGAATGGAAGCAGTTGAAGAGAAGCAAAAAGCTGCTTGAGTTGCTTGCAAAGAAAGAGAAAAAGGATTTTGATGATGCCTGGGATGCGGTCGCAAAGCCCTTGTTGGATGAATTTGATTCACTGCACCAGGCATTTCAGCGGATTGCACTGAAGGGTGAAGAAGCAGCAAAATCAGTTGACCAGAAATGGAGAAAACCCCTTGTTGCATTAGTGCAGAAAAGCATCGCAGTGCCAGTGAAAACAGTTAAGGGCAAACTCGAATTGCATTCTCAGGCTCCAAACGGAGTTGAATTGATTAAACAGGCCCTGCTGGAAGGAGTGGAATCCACTGGCAAGGACACTGTTGAAATATTTTACGTGAAAGGCGGAAAGTATGAGGTCAGGGCAACAGCAAACGATTTCAAAATAGCGGAAAAGCGCTTGGGCAATGTTGTGGACGCAATTGCAGAGGCAATGAAGAAAAAAGGCGGGGAAGCAAAATTTGAGGCAGGTTGATGAAATATGCTTACAAAAATTGTTTTGCTTTCAAAGAAGAAATTTAAGAACCCTGTGCTGTTCACTGGGTTGCCTGGCATTGGCTTAGTTGGCAAGATTTGCGTTGACTATTTTTTGAAGCAACTGAAAACAGAGAAGATAGGCGAGGTTTACAGCGATTCCTTTCCACCAAGCGTTCACACAAAAAATGCGATAATTGAATTGATTAAGGATGAGTTGTATGCTGCTGAGCATAACGGAAAACACTTCCTATTCTTGGCCGGGCCAGTGCAGCCCTCACTTGATTTTAGGACAGGCACAGCAGCTGAACACTATGAGTTCGCTGAACAGATTGTTGCAGTGGTTAAAAAGCTCGGAGTAAAGGAGGTTTACACCCTTGCAGGAATCAACATTGGCGACAGGAGAATGGAAAGAAAACCCAATGTGATCATTGCAGCGACCAACAGGAAAATACTGCAGCGTTTCACTCAACTGGGGGCAAAATCAGACAAAAAGGAAGGGCTGATTAGCGGGGCAGCCGGCCTTATTCTCGGTGTTGCACAGCAGCAGGGCCTGGAGGGTGCCTGTTTGATGGGTGAAACCAATGCAAAACTCATCTACGGAGATCACGGGGCAGCAAAGCGCTTAATTGAATTGCTTGTAAAGGCTTTTGGCTTCAAGGTGGAGATGAAGGACATTGAGAGGGAAGCAAGGAACATTGAAAAAGCATTTGAGCAGCTGGCCAAGCAATTTGAAGAGGCAGAGGACAAGCCGCCAAAAGACGGTCCAAGCTACGTAAGGTAGCCGGCAAATCCCGGCTGCAAATTAAGCCCATACTTCGCTCTGCTCAGTATGGGCTGTGCTCGCTTCGCTCGCCCTAGCCGGCAAATCCCGGCTGCAAATTAAGC
>JAFCFG010000195.1 GCA_017608725.1 Candidatus Iainarchaeum sp. | reverse complement strand
CCTAGAAGAGCTTCTGTCACTAGCCTACTTCAAAACAAACAGTTTGGTTGCATTGGTAACAGGCCTTGCTGTAAGCCTGTTCCTGGGTGCAAAAGGCTAAATAAAACTTAAAGTTTCTTCCAATAGCGTTGCATCAGCAGCGCATCCTCTTCCAGATTTGGACTTTCACTGATAATGCAACCACTTACCCTCTTTTCGTGCAGGGCTTCCAGCATCCATTTATAATTGAATGTGTTACCTTCCTCATCCATATTCAAGTGGTTTCTTTCACCCTTTGCAGAATACCTGATGCCACTGGCATGCATCTGCAAATCTTTGAGAAATTTTTTCGGAATCTCCTCTATTGCAGCCAAGAAATCCCCTTTTTCCTTGAACCTTCCATTGTCCCTTGCATGCAGATGTGACCAATCAACCATTGGTTGAACCCCCTCTAACTTCCTGCATATTTCCAGCGTTTCCTCCAGTGAACCTACTTGGCTTCCTTTTCCCGTTGTTTCCGGGGCAAGTTTTATCCTCCACCTGTTTCTTTTGACCTCTTTAGCCATTTCCCCAATCTCCCCAATAACCTTTTCCATAACCTCTTCCTTTTCCATCCCCTGAAAGTATGCCGGATGAAAGGTAACGATTTTTGCACCTGCAACCTCACCAACCTTTGCACTCAACAGAATGCGCTTCTTACTGGCCTCTACCTTTTCCTTCTCCTTTGAATTCAAATTGATGAAGTAGGGTGCATGAACCCTCAGCATTACACCATGTTTTTCTGCTACCTTTCCAACCTCTTTTGCGGTGGAAGAACTCATGTGGATGCCCCTAACAAACTCCAATTCCATTGCTCCAAGGCCAAGTTCCCTAATCCTTTCAATTCCTGCCGCACTGCTCCTTGTTTTTGCAGATGCCGGGGTTCCAGCTTCCTGCCGCACTGCTCCTTGTTTTTGCAGATGCCGGGGTTCCAGCAGTTCCAAACAGTATTTTTGGCTTCATTTAAAAGCCCCTGCCTTTGATGTATTCGTCCCACTCACTTTCTGTTTCCGTTTTCTTCAGCCAGGGCAAATTCCCCTGTTCTATTTGCCCCTTCCATTTCTTATGCAGTTTTTCCTTTTGTTTTTTGGCTTCTTCCTCCTCTATTCTCTGTATTTTCAACTGCCTGAACCAGATTGCTATTAGTATTGTTGTTTGGATTGCAATGGTTGCAAAGGCTATCCAAGTGTTTTTTGTGTAGTGGTTTACTGCAAATGGCAGCAGTGTGTATGAGAATGACATGAATGCCCTGAACCAAGGCGGTTTGAGTTTTGTGATTACCATTATCAGGCCGCTGATGATTGCTATTGCCATCAGCCAGATGATTAGGTAGTTTGGGTTTTCCGTTACCAGTATGCCAAATACTGCTTCAAACCAGGGCTTTTTCTCATCAGGAATGTTAGGAATTATTTGCATTGGTTTTTTTGCCTCAAAGCTGATGTTTGTTTCGTATCCTGCTGTTTTTACCAAGCCCCTGTATATTCCTGCCTGTCCTATCGGCAACGTTACTTCTCCGTTTATTGCCATCAGCGTTATCTTGGTTTTGTTTGGGAATTCCAGTATTACGCTGAATTCTTCTACCGGGCTTCCGTCTTCTGTTTTTACTGTTATGTTTTGTTTTTTCCCTGTTTCCACTGTTTGTTGGTATTGCACTATCACTTGTTTGGGTGGTTTGGGCCCTGCTCCACAATCAGGGATTGCTGTGTGAGTGCATTCTGCCGAACAGGTGCCTGCATTGTTGCATTGGTCCAGGGTGCATTTGTTGTTGTCGTTGCATTGGCTGTCTGTGCTGCATGCTGGCATAACACAGCTGCCATTGCAGCACACCTGTGTTGCTGGGCAGTCTGTGCTTGTTGTGCATGTTTCTCCATCATCAGCGTTTATGCATTCTGCGCTGCATTGTCCCGGGTTTCTGCATGTTTGCCCTGCAGGGCATTGGCTGTCTGTGCTGCATGCCGGCGTAGTGCAGTTCCCTGAGCAGCATTGTTGCCCTGCCTGTTCACCTGAATCAATTACATTATTGCCGCAGCAAACATTGTCTTCATCAACCAGGCCATCGCCATCATTGTCTATTCCATCACATATTTCCTGAGGAGGTTTCCTTTCTTCGAACTTGATTGCATTTAATCTTCCACTGCTTGTGTCAAAAGTAATTGTGCCCCTCTCATATTCTCTGGTCCAGACATTTCCATTCTTGGTTGGTTGGTCTGCCTCCGGCATTCCCAAAGGAAAATCATATACATCGTACTTAATCATTTGTTTAGTGTAACTATCGTTTATGTAAATGTATGTGTTTTCATTGCCGACCAGATGGAGCCAGAGCCATATGTCCTCAACGAAATCATCGTTTTGAAATGCATCTGAGTCTCCTGCTGCAAAAAGCATCATCTTGTTTTTTTCTTTGGCCCAGCTTAACCACCCGAGGTAGAACTCTATGTCAGTGCACCATGTCTCGTATTCTTCCGGGCCTGCGTCATCCTGCCAAAATCTGTTTTCAATCAAAACACCGTCAACCACCTGGGAATTCCCGTCCTCCCTCAAAGCGTTGAAGAATAGGTTTTTTATCGGATCATTGTCTCTTAGGCCGTTTATTATAACCTTTGGTGACGTGGCGCTGTTTTTTATTCTTCCCAGAACTTCCATGAGGTGTTTTCCATAGACAGTTGCCTGTTCCTTAACAGTTCCATTTGAAACATATTTTGTATATACGTCGGCAGGGCACCTCTCATCCGGTTTTTTCGTGCAGACATCACAATACTGTTCCCAGTTGAACCCAATATTGTCTATATACAGGACATTATCCTTTCCTTGCCCAAGAATTTTTAGTGCATACCTTACTTGATATTCTCTCACTGCTTCGTTGTTCGTGTTTAGAAAATACCTTGTGGGATACAGACTACTGTAGGTAGTTGGCATAACAATTGTTTTTCCTTGCTGGTAGCTCT
>JAFCFG010000065.1 GCA_017608725.1 Candidatus Iainarchaeum sp. | reverse complement strand
ATCCCATAAGTTACTCTAAAATAAGGCGCATAAAGTCCCTCATATGATTCTGCTGGACCTGTTATGTTACAATTACGCACTTGAACATAAGAAGTATAAGCCACACCAACGCCATTTAAAACTCTGAATCCATCAAAAATCAGATAAGATCTGCCATGCTCAATCTCACCCCATTTATCAGCATTTTGAACAGAAATACTGCTTAACACAGGCATATGCCCTGCATCTGCTTTGTAGGTTATCCACTTGTTTCTGTAGAAAAGCCATTTCTCCCCGGGGTTTTGAGCAGTGCTTTCTTTAAACTCGCCATAATTTCCATTTCTAAAAAGAACTGTGTCCCCCTCCTGCACTTTTGGCCCTTCTCCGCTGTACCAGGTGTAAGCCCTGTCCAAGGTGCACCATGGCTGAGAACTGGAGCCAGGGCCATTGTTACTGCATTCTGGGTCCTCTATCGCAAGGTAGTATGTTGCTGCATTTCCAGTGCCAATTAATGCCATGAGAATCAGCGCTGTTGCAAGGAATTTTTTTGCCTGCATTGCTATTAATTATAGGCCTCTTTTATTTAATTGTTTTGCCGATTCAGAGTTTGTCGCTTAATTCCTGATTGAAGTTAAATTTTTGTTTTTCAAACCCATTTTGGCAGCAAATCCGTGTTTTTCCAATAATTTCCTGCTTAAAGCCCAATTAACCCATTCACCATACTTACTTAAGCGACAAACTGGTCAATTCAGGCATTGATAATTCTTATGATTACAAATAGCCCCACTATTAATACTATAATAAATCCAAACGCCCCCAAATCAGCGCTGTTTCCAAGAGGCGTGTTGATGTCTGTGTTCAGCAGCATTGCAGATGCAAGGATTAGGGCAGCCATCACAATACTAATGCTCAGGGTGGTAGTGCTTTTGTTCAGGGAGTCGCTCAATTCATCTATGGTTCTTGCTTCCAACGAGACCTTGAGGTTTTCTTCCTCCATTCGCTTGAATATGTTCATAATGCTTTCAGGCAATTCCCTGAAAAAGCGCTGGAATTCAAAGTAGTTCTCCCTGAAGCTTTTCAGCATGTACCTCGGCTTTGTCTTTTCCTTCAACAGTCTGTCGATGTATGGCCTTGCATTCCCAATCAGGTTTATTTCCGGGTAGAGCTGCTTCACTGTGTCCTGGGCCATGCTTATGCTCCTCAAGAAGAGGAGGTAGTGCTTCGGTATCCTGATTCTGTGCCTTACCATCAGCTTGATTAGGGCATTCCCAAAGCCCCCAAAGTCAATTCTGTTGTAGTCTACGTCATAGAAGTAATCAATTAATTCCTCCATGTCAAGGATGAACTGCTGCTCATTGTACAGCCTGTCAATCAGCTTCATTGCCAGAAAGTGCTTTGTAAGGCCCTTTACGTTTCTGTCCACTATCAGCACCATGGCTGTTGCAAAATTGTCCCTCAAATCATAGCTAAGCCTTCCAGCCATTCCAAAATCAACAAGGCTTATTATTGGCTTCTTTTTGTGTACGGAAACAAAGATGTTTGCTGGATGCGGGTCAGCTTGAAAGAAACCGTGAACAAGCATCTGCCTGAAAAAGCAGTCGATGTATTTCTCTGCAATCCTTTTCTTCAAGGCCTTGTCCTTGTTTTTGTAGAATGCGCTTATCTTCTTTCCATGAACCCGCTCCAATGTTAGGACTCTTCTACCAGTGTATTTCCAGAAGACCTTTGGAATTACAATGCTTTTGTCGTGTTGAAAATTCCTGGCAAACCTCTCAGCATTCTTTGCCTCCTTGTTGTAGTCCAGCTCCTTTCTGATTGTTTCGGCAAACTCTTCTGCAACGCTTTTTGGGTTGTAATACTGTGTGCTTTTGATGTTCTTTTCCACCAAGCCAGCGATGAAACTGATTATTCTCAGGTCCTCGGCAATCGTGTGCTGTATGTCTGGCCTCTGGACTTTTACTGCTACTTTTCTCCCGTTGTTCAGTTCTGCGAAATGGACCTGACCAAGAGAAGCAGCTGCAACAGGCTTTGTTTCAAATTTTCTGAACAGCTTGTCTACAGGCTTTCCCAGTTCGCTTTTTATTATGTGCTTTACTTCAACAAAATCAAAGCCCGGTACTTGGTCCTGCAGCTTTTTCAGTTCCTCAATGTAATCTTCTTTTACTAGGTCTGGTCTAGTGCTCAGCATCTGACCAAACTTTATAAAGGTTGGGCCAAGCTCTTCAAATATTTTTCTGAGCTTCACCGGCCCAGGAGCCTCTTTGTCTTCTACGTGGGTTCCCTCCAGCCTGCTTAGGAATGGGAACTTTTCCTTCATCTTCCTTAGTTCAAAGGCCGATTCCCATCCGTACTTGAGAAAAACCCTCATTATTTCAAGAAACCTTTTTATGTCCCCGGGCGTTTCAATAAAGCTGAACATCTAGCTTCATCTTTTCTTTTTTCTTTTGGCCTTTTTCTTAGCAGGCCTTTTCTTTCCCTTTTTCACTGCCTTCTTTTTCCTTGTTTTCTCTGCTTTCTTCTTTTTGCGCTGCAACTTTGTTATCTCCCTTGAAAGCCTTTTGATCAGGCTGTTCATCTTCTCCAGATCCTTTGCACTGTACAACCTTGTCTTCAGCACTTCTCTCTTCAAGTTCCTTTGCATTTTTTCAAGCTGTTTCTGTTGCTGTGTAATCCAAGCGTAAACCATCCTTTTGCCTTCGTTTGAACTGACCTTGTGCTTTTTCTCAAGGCCCTTTACCACCCTGTTGAACTGCTCTCCACTTATTTTCACTATGCCCAAGGCAAATGTCAATCCTTCTTTAACCATATCTTTAGCCATGTTTACCCTCCTGAAAATTTAGTTGAATATAAAATAGAATTTGCGCTTAATAAAGCTAACTATTGCATGGAAATGCAATTGGCCTTTGCTGATGCTCTAGCTTCCCTTCTTCCTCAGTATCTTTATTTGGTCGCCCAGCGCAGGTACTCCACTTCTGTTTGGCCTTTGCTGATGCTCTAGCTTCCCTTCTTCCTCAGTATCTTTATTTGGTCGCCCCAGCGCAGGTACTCCACTTCTGTTCCGCTCTGCAGGCCGGAAATGCCCTCTGGTTTTTTTACGTCGAATGTTTCATAGCTCTGCAGGTCCATTATCTGGACTATGTCGCCCATTATCGCTACTACCTGTGCTGCTGACCTGGTTATTATTGGAACCTCTGCCTCTGCGCTTGTTGGTTTGAGCAACCCCTTCTTTGCCCCTGTGAAAATGTTGAATGCAACAATCCTTGCCTTTGCTGAGCCATGTTTTCCTGGTTTGCTTTTTTCTGTGCTCTTTACTTGGCAGACCTCTCCCTCAATTAGAACAAAGCTGCCTGGTTTTAGGCTGCCAACAGAAGCGAATTTCTTTTCCCCTTCAGCCATAAAAAACACTGTCTGGAATTAATTAGATTAATTGGTTTTAAATATCTTTTCCATGCTTTATTTGAATTTACTCCCTTGTTTATTTTAATTTTTTTGTTTTTTGTTTATTTTCCGGTTGTTTGAATTTACTTTTAAGTACTTTTTTTGGCTTGTTGTTGTTTGAATTGTTTTAAATATGTTTTTATGGTTACCTACAATTATTCTTTTATATAATATATCGCGCCCTGGTGTTCTGGTTTGGTTTTTGACAAGGTCAAGAAGAAGATTGGCAAGGTAGTTAAGAGAAAGAAGGAGAAAAACCTCGCGGTTTTTGTTGACGGCCCGAACATTCTGAGGAAAGAGCTGGAAATTGACCTGGAGGACATTAAAAGGGTTTTGAACAGGTACGGCAACCTGAAGATTGCAAAGGTTTTCTTGAACCAGTTTGCAACAAGCAAGCTGGTTGAGGCAGTTGTAAACCAGGGCTTTGAGTCGGTTATTACTGTTGGAGACATCGATGTTGCAATGGCTGTTGATGCAACAGAGTCTGTTTTCAAGAAGTCAATCCATGCGGTAGCGTTTGTTACAAGGGACAGCGATTTCCTGCCTGCAATCATAAAGGCAAAGGCCAATGGAAAGGAAACAATTGTTGTTCTTGCAGAGGAAGCAAGTGCTGCTGCTTTGAAGAACACTGCTGACATCGTAATTGCGTTGGGTGCATAAGATGAACATTCTTTTTGAAAAAGGGCCAGGTGCTTGAAGATGAACATTCCTGTTGGAAACATTGTTGAAAAAAGGGTTTCTTTTGAAAAAACAGCTGCAGACAAAAAGGTAACCCAGCTATTGAACAGTAATTTCAGCGGTTATATGGTTGCAACAGCCGAGGGCATAACCGGCATTGAAGAAGCAATCCTGTTGATTCTTGGCAGGGAAATAATTGGAGCGGTTTTTGAAGCAATAAGCATCAACAAAACCTTCTATGGCCTTCAGGGTCTCAGGCTTTCGCTAAACCTGCTGAAGGCAAAGAAAGGCGTTTTCGATGTGAACGCCTTAACAAAGCAACAGATTGATTTAATTATTGCATTTAACGAAAAAATCGCGCTGTTGCACCCTGTGGGCATTGACATCTTCTTAAAACTTTTGCCAGCTGTTTACAGACCAGGCACTGTGCTGGAGCTGTTAAAAGCGGATTTATCAAAAACCGAGCAGAGGGAAAAAATTTTAAAACGATTTGGACTAGGTTCAATTTAGGGAGCAGCAGGAATTGGAGAGCGTTGGAAATGAACCCATTATCTTACTTTGTGACAAGGTTTGCTGCCAAGGTGATTGCAGTAGACGACACCGTTGTTCCGGAACAGCAGTTGCAAGTGCTAAGAGACATGCTCAAGGGCCAGAAAATCGAATTGCATGGCAGGGATGCAAAAAAGCTGTTGGCCTGCTTGAGGAGAAAGCATTTGGTTAACAGCATAACTGTTGTAAAGCACAACAGCAACCTTGTTTTCAGCAGCGAGGGCAACGGCGCAAAGGAAGCTGAAAGTGCTACGGAGCTCTTCAAGTTTGTTGACAGGCATTTCTCAAGGCCTGATTCCATTGCCTTCAAACAGAACAGCGAATGGAACATGCTTTTTCAATTAAACGGAAAGCTTTTTATCGTAAAGGCAAACAGCAGCCTTTCAACAGTAGAACTAAAGGTGATTGCAGAGGACATTGAAAAGGCCCTGGGAAGACAACTATAATTTTCCAACAGGGCCCCCAGAAAAGCTTTTTAAATAAAAGAAGGTATTTTAGATAGTTTAGATATAAAAAAGACTCGGGGGATAAAAAATGGGAAGAATTATTACCATTGCAAGCGGCAAAGGCGGGGTTGGCAAGACAACCCTTACAGCGAACTTGGGGATTGCCTTAAGCCAAATGAACAACAAAGTTCTGTTGGTTGACGCTGACATCGCAATGGCAAATCTAAGTTTATTGCTAGCCATGCAGAGCAGCCCAATAACCCTGCATGATGTGCTGCTTGGAGAGAGCACAATAGATGACGCAATCTACGATGGCCCAGGCGGAGTCCACTTCATTCCAAGTGGCCTAAGCCTTGAGGGATACAGGAGAATTGACAGCGAAAGGCTGGAATCCGTTATAAGGGAGGTTGCGCCCAGATACGATTTCATTTTGTTGGATGCCCCCGCAGGAATAGAGAAAAATGTCATGGCAGCTCTTGCTGCAGCAGACGAAATTTTGTTGATTACCATTGCAAACAGCCCAAGCATTGCTGATGTTCTGAAAACAAAGCTGATTTCGCAAAGGCTTGGCAGCAACCCAATTGGTGTTGTAGTCAACTTCAGCATGGGGGAAAAGGGTGAAATCGACAAAGATGACATAATGAAAATGCTTGAGCTGCCTGTTTACGGCCTTATCCCATATGACCCCGAAGTAAGGAAGAGCTTTATGCAGGAAAAGGTCCAGCCAGTAATGCTGAGGACACCGAACACGCCGGCGGCAACCGCAATCAGAAAGATTGCAGCAAAGGTTGCCGGCGTCAAGCTAAGCAGGTACACTGTTGAAGAAGAGAAAAAAGGATTTTTAAGCAAGTTGTTGGGAATATTCAAAAGAGGAAAGAAAAGGCCCAGCGCGGTTCAAATAAAAAAAGAAACGGTATCAAAGGAGTGATCAGATATGGCGAACAGACCATTTGATATGCTGAACGAAAGCATTGGAAAAGAAATTCTAGTAATGCTGAAAGGAGACGTTACAGTAAGGGGGACCCTGAAAGCGTTTGACGTGCACTTG
>JAFCFG010000064.1 GCA_017608725.1 Candidatus Iainarchaeum sp. | reverse complement strand
GGCAGAATCTTAACCAATTGAACAACATCTGCTTCCACAAAACCACATAATTCGGCAATATCCTCTGCCCTAGTCAAATCAGTTAATGCGACCAGGGGGATTGTTCCGCGCAATTGTTCAAAAAGTCCCCTTGCCTCTTGCCTGTCAACAAGCCTTTCCGCACCAAAAATCTCAACAACAAAGCCAAGGTAATCTGCGCCGGCATTAATTGCAGCAAAGCCGTCCTCGGCATTTGTAAGACCGCAGATTTTTACCTTGACCATTTCAGAGCCCTCAAAAATAATTTTAAATCAAAAGCCATTCACTTCAGCAATTTCAAAATTCCCATCCAAAAAACCCACCCCAATTCAAGAATTTACAAATTTCCTGTTTCAAAAACCCAACTCAAATAACTTTGATTCAATATCCTCTGCTTTCATGAAAGCGCTGCCAATCAGAACAGCGTCAACCTTACCCCTTACAAGAGCCAAATCCGCGCTGGTGCTGAAGCCGGACTCGCTTACAATGGTTTTTCCCTCCGGCAGCATGCCCCGCAAATTGATTGTTGTATTGAGGTTTATTTTCATTGTTTCCAAATCCCTGTTGTTTATTCCAATTACTTCGGCTTTTGCATTTAGGGCTTTTTCAACACATGCACTTGAATGAACCTCAACCAAACAATGCAATCCAATGCTTTTTGCAACAGAGTAAAGCTTTTTGAGCCTGGGTTTTGCAAGAGCAGCAGCAATCAAAAGAACTGCATCCGCACCAAAGGCCCTTGCTTCGTATAATTGATACTCATCTATAATGAAATCCTTTTGCAGAATGGGCAGGCTACTTGCCCCCCTAACCTCCTGCAGGTATTCGGGCTTTCCCTGGAAATACTTTTCATCTGTCAGAACGCTGATTGCCTGGGCACGCCTGTTGTAAATTTCGGTAATGGCCTGCAGATTGAAATGCTCCCTTAAAACGCCTGCACTGGGGCTAGCCTTCTTTATCTCAGCAATCAAATTCAGGGGCCTCTGCTTTGTGCTGATTGCCTCCTTAAAATTCCTAATCTGGAATTTATTCAAACCCTTCTTCAACCCATCTAGCGGAAGCTGCTTTTTTCTCGCCTCCAACTCCCTTTCCTTGTTCTCAAGGATTTCTCCGAGAATTCCCAGCCTGGTCACCTGTTGCTCAACTCAATCAGTTGCTCCAATTTCTGCAAGGCATTTCCAGAGGAAATGCTTTCCCTTGCTTTCTCAATTCCCTGTTCGATGCTTTCTGCTTTTCCGTTTGCGTAAATTGCTGCCCCTGCATTGAGCAAAACAATATCCCTCTTTGGGCCCTGCTCCTTTCCACTGAGGATATTGTGAAGTATTTCCGCGTTTTCCCCCGCTGTCTCAGCAGTAACCTCCCCCTCACTGCAGCGATTAAAACCAAATTGTTCTGGAGAAATTTCATAACGTTTTACCTCTGCTCCCTGAACCTCAAAAACAGTTGTTGCATCACTCAAGCTTACCTCGTCAAAGCCGTCATTGCCGTGAACAACCAAAGCATGCTTTGTGTTAAGGCCTGCGAGAACATTTGCGAGTTTTTCCGTTAGGTCCAAATCAAAAACGCCGAGAAGATATGTTTGCGCGTTTGCCGGATTGGTTATTGGCCCTAGAATGTTGAAGATTGTTCTAATGCCAAGCTGCTTTCTTGCAGGCATTGCATACTTCATTGCAGGATGGTGGCAGGGGGCAAACAAATACGCTATGCCAATTTTTTCAATTAATTCGGCGTTCTTCTCTGCCTGCAAATCGATTTTCACTCCAAGCTTCTCCAAAACATCGGCTGAACCGCACTTGCTGCTCACTGACCTGTTTCCGTGCTTTGCAACAATGCAGCCAGCACCGGCAGCAACAAATGCAGCAGCAGTGCTTACATTAATTGTTCCCTTCTTGTCTCCGCCTGTTCCAACAACATCAAGCAAATCCCCTGAAACTTTAGGCTTTACTGTTGCAACAACTGCCCTCATTGATTCAGCTGCACCGGTTATTTCCTCGATTGTTTCACCCTTTTCTGCAAGCACTTTTAGGAATTGTGCCAGCTGCTCTGTCTCGACCTTACCTGACATTATGTCATCAAAAAGGGCTTTTGCCTCCTGCCTTGAAAGACTCCCCCCCCTGGAAACTTTTGCAATTGCCTCTTTAATCATTAAAGATCGCCTCTAGAACCTTTTCAGTGTCAGTTAAATCCTTGAAAACGTAATCAGGTTTTGTTGGTTTAATCTCTTCAGCTGATTCAACACCTGTCAGGACAGCAATTGTTTTTGCTCCAAAGGGCTTGCCGCTATCAATGTCCCTTTTGCTGTCGCCTATTATAACAATCTGCTTTCCTTTATAGCCCTCATTGAATTTTTTCTTTGCCTCCATCAAAGCAATTTCAACAAGCCGATACCTTTCCAGCACCTTATCCCCAAAGCCCCCTAAAGAAAAAAAATCTGCAATGCCCCCTTGCCTCAATTTTGCAAAGGCTATCTCGCTTTGGTTTCCTGTAACCAAGCCAAGCCTGCAATCCATTCCCTGCAATTGCTGCAGCAATTTCTTTACTCCGGGACAAGCATTCCTTACCTCTTTATCAGCCTGCTCCAAAAAAATCCTTATCTCCTCTTTAAGTATCTCTGGCACAAGTTCTTTGATTTGCTTTTCATTATAGCCAAGAGACTGCAGAACCTCTGTAAAAATCGCTTTTTCTGTTTTGCCCTGAATATTAAATTCCCTCACATCAACCTCTTTGCCACATACATCCTTTATGGCCTGGTTTTCCTGCTTTGCGTGGCCAATGCCGCCAACAGTCAATGTTCCGTCAATATCAAACAAGACAAGCTTTTTACTCATCGCTGCCACCACACAATCCAATCAAATTCTTAATTATCTTCCCCCCCGAAGCTGTTAAAATGCTTTCAGGGTGGAACTGGACTCCCTCAATAAAGTATTTGCAGTGCCTTACCCCCATTACTCTTTCATCTTTGCTGCTTGCGGTAATTTCAAGGCAAGTTGGCAGCTTTTTTCCAGCAAGGCTGTGGTATCTGCCTGCCTGAAAAGGGTTTTCAAGGCCCTTGTATATTCTCCTGCCATCGTGCTTGATTTGGCTTGGCTTGCCATGCATTGTTTCCCTTGCCCTGCCCACTCTTCCACCAAATGCCTCAATAATGCACTGGTGGCCCAAACAAACCCCGAAAATTGGAAGAATGCCCTTGTACTGCTTCACCAGTTCAATGCAGATTCCCGCCTGCTTTGGGGAACCGGGCCCAGGGCTTATTACAATCAGCCTTGGGCTGAATTCCCTTACAACCTGGTGAATTTTTTCCAGAGGAACATTATTTCTGTAGACAAGAACGCTGCATTTTCGCTTTGCAAACTCGTCAACCAAATTGTAAGTGAAACTGTCAAAGTTGTCAATGAACAGAACATTCATTTTGTTCCCTCCTCCGCAAGCTCTATTGCCTTAATGCATGCCCTTGCCTTTCTTTCGGTTTCCTCAAGCTCCTTCTCTGGCACTGAGTCAAAGACAATGCCGGCGCCTGCCCTAACAAACGCTTTCCCATGCTGCATTCTAATTGACCTGATTACTATTGCGGAATCGAAATCACCGCTTGGAGTCAAGTAGCCAATGCTCCCCCCATAGTAGCCCCGCTTTGTTTTCTCGAATTTTCGCAAAAGCTCCATTGCCTTAACCTTTGGCGCACCGGTAAGGGTCCCCATGTTCATTGAAGCAAGGTAAGCGTGGAGGGCATCAAGCCCTGGCCTAAGTGTTCCTGTTACATTGCTTACAAGGTGCATTACATGGCTGTACTTCTCCACATAGTGGGGCTTGTCAACAAGCCTTGTTCCGGGAATGCTCACCCTGGCAACATCGTTTCTTGCAAGGTCAACAAGCATTGTATGTTCAGCCAGTTCCTTTTCATCTGTTTTCAGTTCGTCCTCATATCTGCTGTCAAGTTCCCTGTTAAGCCTTCCATTTACCAGGCCTCTTGGCTTTGTCCCTGCAATTGGTCTGATTTCAATCTTTTTCTCTGCATTGTTGCCCTCTACTTTCAGGAATGTTTCAGGGCTGCTTCCCAAGAGAACTCCCTCGCTGGTCTTCATGTAGAACATGTAGGGGCTTGGGTTCAATGAGCGCAAGTGGTTGTAAACAGCAAGCGGCAGGACAGTTGTTTCAACAATGGTTGTTTTGCTTGGAACTATCTGGAAGACATCCCCGGCTATAATGTGTTGCTTGCATTTTTTCACAATTGAAATAAATTCCCCTTTTGTTGTATCAGAGGAAACCTTCAATTCAATTTTTGGTTTTCTGGGTTTGTTTCCTGCTTCAATTTTCCCGTTTTTGATTTCGTTCAAGGAATCTTTGTAATCCTGCAAAATTGCACTGCATCTTTCAAGCTCTTTCCCATCAGCCTGGCCTGTTAACAGCGCGTTTGCAATAAAAGCGGTCTTTTTCTCCTTGTGGTCAATTAGGAAAAGGTGGTCGCAAAAAAACATTTCAAAGTCAGGGTCAGCGGTTAAATCCCTCCTGTTTTTTGGCAACTGCTCGAACTGGTCAATGAAATCATAGCTAATTGCTCCAAAAAGGCCAGCGTAAACAGGAAAGGGTTTGCTGGTTGGTTTAAACTTAAATGCAATTGTTCTCAAAACATCTGCAAGGGTTGCAGCCTGCAAGCGCTCTTCCTCTGAAACAAGGGCTTTTGATTTCTCCACTGCTCCTTGGATTCTGCCAGGCTTTACATCCAATTTTTTGCAGAAATTGAAATCGTCTGCAATAAAGCCAAGGAAGCGCTTTCCTGTTTCATTCAATGCTGAAACAGTGAATTTGTTGCCCTCCCCGGTTACCTTTAAACAGGGGCTGCAGCAGCCAATGCTCTTCTCACCGTATTTCTTCATTATGTCAGCTGACTCAAGCAAAATGCAGTTTTCCTTTTTGCCATTGTCTGAAAGCAGTGAGAAAAAGAGAATCGGGTCAACCACTGCATCAATTGAAGTGTACACTGGCACAATTTGCCCGGAACTGGCTTTCCCAATCTGCTCTTTGAAATCCATTTTTATCATTCCTTTTCTTGATTCTGGTTTTTTCTTTTCCCACCTTGCAAAGCAGAGCTTTGCAAGGCCTCGCAAAACCTTTGGTTTTGCAAGGAGGCTTTTCTTTTTTTTTCTGAAAAAAAGAAAAGGCTTAGTGGGGTCACAGGGATTTGAACCCTGATCCGCTGGTTTCCCAAACCCGTTTTCCGGGTTTTCTTTTCCTGCAGCCTTTTAAAAAGGCTGCGGGAAAAAAAGGGAAAAGTTTTTTTCTTTTGCAAGTTTTCTTCTTTTCCCGAGGCTTTTCTTTTTCCAAAAGAAAAGGCTCACTGGAGCCAGCTGCACTGCCTGATTATGCTATGACCCCTTAGCCGGCAAAATCCGGCTGCGATTTATACCATCTTCGCAGTTACGCTCCGCGCAACAGCCCAATGCCATGGCCAATTTGGCTCGCATATCACATTGCCCTGCCCTACGGCAGGCGCCATGCCCAAAAACAATTATAATTAGTGTTGTTGAAATTAAAATTGTATTCTTTTACAGTGTTGCAACTAGGCAAAGCAGAAAAAGCTATTTCACAGCCAAAGTAAATCACTGCACATAATCCCACTTAATTAATCCTGTGCATGAAAGTATTTAAAAAGGATAGGGCACTGTTTTTCCAGATTGCAACGGAGAAATATGAAACAGCTTCTCTGCCAATTTCAATCCTATCTTAGTCTTGTTCTAACGGAAAATGGAGGCAGTTAAGTTTGTTTTGAAAAAGCTATTTCAATCCTATCTTAGTCTTGTTCTAACTGCCTGCGTTTGTTCAGGCACTTCTATTTTTGCGTTATTTCAATCCTATCTTAGTCTTGTTCTAACTATCATAGATTGAAAAGGTGTCATAGTCCTTGTTTTTGATTTCAATCCTATCTTAGTCTTGTTCTAACGAGTTCCAAAGGAGTTTCGGCTTACCTTAATTCTGGATTTCAATCCTATCTTAGTCTTGTTCTAACCCTGGACCAGTCCGGGAAAGGATTGCGTCTACAAAATTTCAATCCTATCTTAGTCTTGTTCTAACAAACTTTTTTTCTTTCTGCTAAAAGCTCTTTTTGTCTATTTCAATCCTATCTTAGTCTTGTTCTAACTTTTTTCTCTGAATCAAGTAACCATTTTGCAAACGATTT
>JAFCFG010000063.1 GCA_017608725.1 Candidatus Iainarchaeum sp. | reverse complement strand
ATTGGAACAGGTTATCATACACCAGGCCAGGAAATGCCCTTGGAGATAGTAGCACTAATTGCAGTGTTAATCGTAGTGGCTGGCATATTGCTTCTGAAGGGCAAAAAGCCAAAGCAGCAGACCCAATAACAGGGCCTGGGCTGTTAATGGAATTGCCTGACAAAATCAAGCCACTTCTCGTATTTTGGGTCCTTTCCCCTTATGGCTTCGTAGAACTTTGCCTGCAACTTTTTTGTTATTGGCCCTGGCTTGCCCTCCCCAATTTGGTTGTCATCAACCTCCCTGATTGGTGTTACCTCTGCAGCTGTTCCGGTAAGGAAGGCCTCATCTGCTTTGTACAACCCCTCTTTCTTGAAGAGCTTTTCCTCTACCTGAATGCCGAAATCCTCTGCAATCTGGATTATTGAGGCCCTGGTAATTCCCTTCAATGCGTTTTCTGTTGGCGGCGTTATGAGCACGTTGTCCTTTACTATGAATAGGTTTTCCCCAGTGCATTCTGCAACGTTTCGGTTAATGTCCAAAAGAATTGCTTCCTCATATCCTGTTTCAATTGCGTCAACCTTTGCAAGAATGCTGTTAACATAATTGCCTGAAACTTTGGCATTGGTAGGCATTATATTAGTGGGAGGCCTGACCCAAGTGCTTATTTTCATTCTAATTCCTTTTTCAAGGCCTTCCTTTCCCAAATAGGCCCCCCATGGCCAAACTGCAATTCCAAAGTCAACCTTTGCTCCAATTGGGTTAAGGCCCATTTGCCCATAGCCATAGTAAGCGATTGGCCTGATGTAGCATTCTTTGAGCTTATTTGCTTTTATTGTCTGGATTGTTGCATCATTTACCTGCTTTTCAGTATAGGGAATTTTCAGGCCAAAAACGCCAGCACTGTAGAACAGCCTTTTTGTGTGGTCCTTTAAGCGGAAAACCGCTGGGCCCTTCTTTGTTTCATAGCACCGGATTCCCTCAAAGACAGCCGAGCCATAGTGAAGCGCGTGTGTTAGAAAGTGAACTTTAGCTTTGTCCCATAGAACAAGGGAACCGTTCAGCCAGATGAATTTTACTTTCTTCATAAAAAAACCACTAATCCGATTCCAAAATCACTTGCCCTGTTGTTTTCATGACCCAGCTTGTGGCTTTGGGCATTTTTGCCTTGGGGTATTTTCAAACCGCTTTTTCTAAATCCCCCAATCATCTGCTCTGTTGTTTCCGTGGCCTGGGGCCTTAATTTATGGCCTGGGGAAACTGGCCCTGTATGAATCAGGCCCAGCTTTGCCCTCTTCCTGCTCCTTGAAAGGGCAATCTCATTGGCTTGGCCCTTTCTGGCCTTCCGCTTTCTTTTTTTAGTTCTGGGCAGTTTTCTCAAAGCAGTTGCAACTGCTTTTCCGCCCCATTTTCCTGGCATTCAAAATCACCGAAATTCAAACAACCTTTCCATGAAATTAAGAACTTTGTTGTTTTTAATTTTGACCCCTTCTCTTTTGAGCAGTGCGATTTTCTTCTTCAGGCCCTTTGCATACCCTCCAAGTTCGCCTGTGCTCTTTACAACTCTGTGGCACGGAACAAACGGGGCATCTGGATTTCTGTTGCAGGCGTTTCCAACGGCCCTGAAGGCATTTGGTTTTCCAAGGGCAATTGCAAGCTGCTTGTAGGTGGTTACTTTCCCCTCTGGGATTTTTTTGAGAAGTTTCCAAACAGCTGCATCAAAATCGGCTGGCAATTGATTCACTTATTATTTTTTGTAGAGGTTGTTTTCTTTAATATACTGCAAAACACTGGAAGGGATAAGGCCGGAAACATCCCTTTCCCTGAAAAGCTTGTTCCTTACTTCAGTGCTGCTTAGATCAACCCTTTCTGCATCCCAGAGGACAATGCAGTTGCCCTTTTCTTCGCTCAACAGCCTGCTCTTAAGCTTTTCAAAGCCTGGTTCCGGGACAATAATGACCTTTACTTCATTTAGAATTTCTTCCGCGTCCTTCCAGGAATCGAATTCCTGTTCAAGGCCAGAGCCAATAATCCAAACATATTCATTATCTGGCCCCTGTTTCTTCGCTTTGTGAATGGTTTCAACAGTGTAGGTGGGGTTTTCATTGAAATCAACAAGCCTGAGGCCCTCTTTTCCTGCTATTGCAAGCTCAATCATTTTCTTCCTGTGGGAGATGTCACTTACATTTTCCTTCTTTTTGTATACATGCCAGTAAACTGGAATGAACCAAACTTCGCTGCAGTCAGTGAATTGCAAAACAGATTGTGCTGCTTTTACATGTCCTTTGTGCACAGGATCAAAGGTTCCGCCAAAAAGAGCAATCTTCATTAGAATCACTTTGCAATCAAATTCAATTTAATAGTCCTTTACAAAAATTCAAAAATCACTTTTCAATTTTAAGGCTGAAGTCCTTCCACTTTGTTGCATAGGTCAAAGAACCCATTGAAATAATGTCAGGCTTTGCTTTTGGATAGCGGGGCAGGTTTTGCAGGGTAATGCCGCCGCTTAATTCAATTTGGCCGTTGAAAACCTTTCTCAATTTTTTAATTGCCCTTTTTGCTCTTGCTGGAGAGAAATTGTCAAGCATTATCACATCTGGCTTTGCCTTTGCTGCAATCAAAGCATCCTTCAATGATTCAACCTCTATTTCTACCTTCATTCCCCTGCCGTGCTTTTTCTTTGCTGCAAGGACAGCTTCAAAAGGGGAAGCGAAAAAGGGGAGGTGGTTGTCTTTGAGTAGAACAAAACTGTTCAGGTTTGTTCTGTGAGGCCAAATTCCTGAAAGCTTTGCTGCTTTTTTGTCAAACAAATTGAAGCCAGGCATTGTTTTTCTGGTAAGGGCAACTGTAACTTTGTTGCCGGCAATTTGCTTTGCCTTTTTGCAGGTTGTTGCAACCTCGCTCATTCTCCCAATAACATTCAAAGCAGTTCTTTCAACAGAAAGAATTTTTTTATTTTGGCCCTGCAAATGGAGAATAGTGGCCCCGGCCCTCACCCTGCTGCCGTCTTTTGAGAGGGGCCTTGCCCTTACCCCTTTTTTATTGAAAAGAAATTTTGCTTCCTCCAAGCCAGCTACTGTGCAGGATTCCTTTGCAACAATCCTTGCATTGCATTTCTTTGCAGGAAGCACAGCACTTGTTACATCTCCCTTTCCAATATCATCCCTAAGGAATTGCAGTAGCTGTTTTTTCATTTTTGCTGAAAGCATTTTAAATCAATTAAACTATTAGGTTAGGGAAAGGTTAATTAAAGTTATTTTTCGGGAATTTTCCCCAAAGCAAAAGGGGCAATTACTGCCATTTCCGCAAAGCAAGCTGAAGCTCCTTTTGTCCTGCAGCGTAATCCCTGAGCGGGATTTTCTTCATTGCTGCATCAACCGCTTGCCTTGCAGCCATTGCCCCATGCATTGTCCCCAAGGGATGGCCGTGAATTCCACCTCCCATTTGGATTACAATATCCTTTCCCATTGCCTCCAAAAGAGAAGGAACTTTTCCAGGATGCAAACCGCCACTGCAAACAGCAAGCATTGGCTTAATGTGCAGCCACTTTTCTGCAAGAACATGCTGCTTCATGTCAGCCCTGACAAGTGAATGCTCTATTTCCTCTCCAATTGCCTGCACTTCTTTTCTGGTTCCCTCCATCTTGCCCACAATTGCACCAACATGGAGTTGATCAAGGCCAACCAACCTGCAGAGCTTTGCAATCAACAGCATTGAAATGCCGTGTTTTGGGTTTCTTGTAAAGGCAGCATGGCCTGCCCTGTGAGCGTGAAGGATTAAACCGAGGTCGGCATTCCTCAGTTCTTGCAAAGCAGACCAGCCAACTGTTACGATGTCAACCATTGCATATCTGCAGCCTTGCTTTTTGACAAATTTTGCCCTCTTAAGCATTTCGCTGAAGGGGGCAGTGACATTTGGCATGTAGGCTTTTGTTTCGCCAGTAATTTTCTCTGCCTTGTTTCTGAGCCAAAGGGTTTCTTTTACCCTCTTTTCAAATTTGTTGAATTTCATGCTGCTCAAATTCTCATCGTCCTTTACAATGTCACAGCCCCCAACCCAGGCCTGGAAGGCAACAGCAGCGTGCTCTCTCTCATTCAGGCCGAGCTTTGGCTTTACAATTGAGCCAAGCAATGGCCTTTTCCTGACTTTGAGGGCCTTTCTCACCCCGTTGATGCCGAATTTCGGGCCCCTGAATGATTTGATATAGCTATTTGGGAAATTTATGTCAAGCAAACGCAGATTCCTAACTTCCTTCATTCCGAAAACATTTCCCCCAACGCTGCTCAAAAGTTGGGGGATGTTCCCCTGTTCAAAAAGCTCTGGGGGATAAGCGATTTGAATTAAGCCTCTCTTTTTGCTGAGGGAAAAAACCCTTGCATGCAGTTTCCTCTTAAGCCTTGGGGAAAGCGTTGAAATATCTGTCCAGGTCCCGATGCTGCTCTCTGAGGCAACTGCCTGGGCTGCTTCATTGAAGGATGTGGCCTGCCCTGGCTCAATGCAGAAAAGAGCAATAAGGTCTGACCTTGGCCTGTAACCTTGCTGCAAATAGCCTGAATAAGCTTTCTTCGACATTTAATAAAACCGAATGGATTAAATTCAAGGAAGTATTTAATTCTATACCATGGCTGCTAAAAAGAGGGCAAGTAAAGAAAAAAAGAATAATCAGGGAATGGAAACCTGAAACAATTGATGTGCGAAAATGGAAAAGAACTATATAAATCTGAAAAAAGTTCTATTAATTCGGTTGTTTCTCAAAATCAGGGCCTTCAATATAATTTTCCTCTTCAAGTGGATTTTCACAGTCTTCTTCGCAATTTAACCTTTTTTGCTTTAGTGGCAGGAACAGGTGTGAGGAAAAGCCTCCCCCTAATACTTACAAGACCATATTGAACCCTCTTTCCTATTTCAAAACCTCCTTCCATTTTATGCAGCAGTTCACTACCAAGTTCCAATAAACACACTCCAAAGGAGTATTAATTATCAATGTTGATAATCAACACTGTTATATAATGGGGGCATCATTATTTAAGCTTATCGATAATCAGTATAGATAATCAACTACCTTGATTGCTAATGATCAACAAAGAAACCGAAGACAGGATACTTGAGTTTATTGCAGGGGCAAAAGAGCCTATTCACAATACTGATATTGCGAAAGCCTTGAACATCAACAGGGTTACTGTTACAAAATATTTGAGTGTTCTGCATTCAAAGGGCATGATTGACTTCAAAAACATTGGAATGGCAAAGGTCTGGTTTCCGGTTGAAAGCCCTTTGCTCAAGGCCTTTGAAACAAATGATGAAAATAACACAACCATCCATGCGCTTAATACCCTGCACGACGGAGTGTGTGTTCTGGACAGAGACATGAGAATTGTCTGGGTTAACAGGGAGATGGAAAAAAGGCATTCCAAGCTGAGCAAATTAAGGGGCAAGAACTGCTTTGATGTTTTTCACGAGGAAAGGGAAATTTGTGAGAACTGCCCAAGCAAGAGAACACTGGAAACAGGGAAAAACCACATGGCCGTAATTAGGAAAAAGGGCAAGGTAGCAGAGATTTCTACTTCCGCTGTCAAAGGCCCAAAGGGCAAGACAGTCGCAGTCATTGAGGTTGTGAGGTTTGTTAAATAAGGGGTTAGATTTAAATAAGCCAATAACTCATTCTATTTCTATGATAATAACTATTACCGGATTGCCTGGTTCTGGGAAAAGCACTCTTGCAAAGAACCTTGCCAAAGAGCTTAAGTTAGAGCATTACAGTGCCGGCGATTTTTTGAGGGGGATTGCAAGGGAGCAGGGAAAAACACTCATGCAAATCCACGAGGAAATGCTAAGAAACAGGGCAATTGACGACATACTCGATGAAAGAACAGCAAAGCTGGGAAAGGAAAGGGACAACTTTGTTATAGATGGAAGGGTTGCATGGCACTTCATACCAAACAGTATCAAGGTGTTTGTTACAGTTGATTTAAAAACAGCTGCTGAAAGAATTTTCAATGACATGAGGCCAGAAGAGAAAGAAAACAGCAGTCTTGAGAAAACAATGCGGAACATGCGGAACAGGATTGGAATGAACAGGGCAAGGTACAAGAAGCTGTATGGCATTGACTACCTGGACAAAAAGAACTACGATATAATTGTTGACACAACAAAATCAGGGGCTGGGCAAACAATGGAAAAGGTTTTAAAGCAGATAAAACAATATTTAAGC
>JAFCFG010000001.1 GCA_017608725.1 Candidatus Iainarchaeum sp. | reverse complement strand
TTGTATCGCTTGCAATTGTTTTTTTTTTTTTTTAATACAAGCAAAAGGTTGGAGAAGAGGAGAAAAGCCCGAGCATGCTAAGCGAGGCAAAACACAGCATGCTTGATGCATATGGTTCAGTTGGGGTTGTTGCAGCAGTTGCACTGTCCTTTGCAGGCTTTCCCATGGCTGACCCCTTAATCGGGCTTGCTGTTGCTGTGCTGGTTTTCAAAGCAGGGGCAGGGATATTTATTGATTCAGCAAAAGTTTTGCTTGATGCAAGCCTTGATTACAAAACCGTGAGAAAAATTGAAAGAATCGCAGCAGGGCAGAAGGGGGTAAGAGTAAAAAAGATTATTGCAAGGAATTCGGGGCGGTATGTTTTCGTTGACCTACTGCTTGAAACAGACATCAAGGACTTGAAGAGGGTAAGCCAGCTGCACAAACAGTGTGAGGAAAAAATCAAGCAGGCAATTCCAAGAATTGACAAGATAATGATTGATATTGAATACAAAAAAAAGGGCATTTTAACCTATGCGATTGCACTTGAAGGCAATTCAAAAAAAAGCAAGATTTCGAAAGAGTTTGGGACAGCCGGGTTCTTTGGCTTGTTTAAGGTAACAAACAAGCCGAATAAAAAAAGGCTGGTTGAAAGCAGGATAATTAAAAACCCCTATACAAAAAGCGAAACGAAAAGAGGAATTCTTGCAGCGCAACTACTTGGAAAAAATAATGTGGATGTTTTGTTCTCAAAAGAGCAAATGCACAAGGGTGGCGCATACTATGCACTGCAAGAGCACTTTATTGAAATAAAGTTGACTGACAAAAAAACTTTTGAAGAAATTCTAAGCGAATTCAGGTGATTGGTTGGCTGTTGTTTTTGATGATTTGAATGGGCTGGGGATCCGGGTTTCAACAGAAATTATTTTCACCTTCGCTTTATTTTTCTACTACACTGGAACCCTTAAGCAATGCTGGTACAGAAGATATGCCTTTCCAGCGCTGTTCACTGTTTTGGCTGCAATGCAATGGGAAAACACTTTGAATGCGATTTTGCTGCTTGCTGCAGCGGTTTTAACATATTACGGGTTTAAAGGATACGGAAGAAAAATGTTAGAGGAAAAGGAGGATAAGAAATGAAGGTAGCAATTAGCGCAATCTCAGAAGATTTAAAACAAACAGTCAATCCTGTGTTTGGCAGGTGCCCTGGTTACATAATTGCAGAAATAGAGGGTAAGGAAGTAAAGAGCAGCTCTTTTATGCCAAATCCTGCAATGGAAACAGCAATGGGTGCCGGAACTGCTGCAGCCCGAGCAGTTGCTGAACAGGGAGCAGAAGCTGTTATAACAGGAAACGTTGGGCCAAATGCGTTCATTGTTTTGCAGCAAACCGGGATAAAGGTTTACAAAGCAACAGGGTTAAGCGTTCAGCAGGCAATACAGCAGTTGGCTGAAGGAAAACTAAAGGAAATGGCAGGAAGCAGTGTTTCAGGGCACTTTGGAATGGGTGCAGGGAGAGGGAGTGGCAGGAGCCAGAGAAGGGGCAGGGGAGCAGGCCGGAGTTCAGGGACCGGAAGAGGAATGGGAGCAGGCAAGGGAAGAAGCTCTCCTGTATAGGTTTTAAGTTGTTCGAGGTGATTTAATTGGAAGAACCAAAGCAATTGTTGAGAGATATTGGAAAAAACCTGGTTGAATTACAGAAACAATACCCAAAACAGATGCAACCATTTTCATCTTTTTTGAAAAGCGTTGAGGAAAAAGGAGCATTGGACACCAAAACAAAGGAACTAATTTCAGTTTCACTGAGCATTGCAACAAGGTGCAAATGGTGCATCGCATTCCATGTAAAAAATGCACTGGATGCGGGAGCAGCAAGCGATGAGGTAATGGAAGCCTGCTTTGTTGCAGTGCTTATGGCAGGAGGCCCAGCCCTGATGTACACACAGCTCGCGGTAAAAGCAATTGAAGAATTTAAAAGGAGTGATTGAATGAAGGTAGCGGTTTCAACAGATTCTGGAAAGGTATCAGAGCATTTTGGCAGGTGCCCGCAATTCACTATTGCGGAAATCGAAGGTGGAAAGGTTGTGAAAAAAGAGGTTATTGAAAATCCCGGCCACAGCACAGGATTTTTACCGCGTTTCTTTCATGAGAAAGGTATTGAAACAGTGATTGCAGGCGGTGCAGGATTCAGGGCCCAGGGTTTTTTTAAGGAGTATGGAATAAGTCTTTTGCTTGGTGTTTCAGGCAGTGTTGAAGAAGCACTGCAAAGCTTTGCCCAAGGCAAGCTTGAGTCAGGGAAAAACACTTGCGAGCCACACAGCGGGATTGGTTACGGGTTAAAGAAAGAGGACGGCCACGGAGAATGAGTGTTGGGCGTTTGATTGCAGCTAAAGCAACCAATAAACTACACGGTTTTAGGGGATTCAAATGAACACGCTTACATGGATTTTGGTCGCAACTGGTGTTGACAGCTTGGTTGCATTGGTTGGCGTGTTTTCCTTGCTTGTAAGCAAGAAGACGCTGGAAAAGGTTTTGCTTGCATTAATTGGCTTTTCTGCTGGTGCACTGTTAAGCGGGGCTTTTTTTCACATGCTGGGCAAGTCACTTGAACAACTCCCAAAAAACACGGCATTCATTTATCTTTTCATAGGGTTCATTTTGTTCTTTCTGATTGAAAGGGTTTTGCACTGGCACCACTGCCATGAAAAACAATGCGACATACATGCATTTACTTACCTCATTTTGTTTGGAGATGGGATACACAATTTTATTGACGGACTGGTAATAGCAGCAAGCTTTATGACGGGGATTGGATTTGGAATCGTAACCACTGTGCTTATCATTGGACATGAATCACCCCAGGAAATCGGCGACTTCGCAACATTGGTTTACGGTGGCTTTGCAAGAAAAAAAGCCTTGTTTTTTAATTTTCTCTCACAGCTCACTTGCGTTCTCGGCGGCATTATCGGCTTTTTTGCTTCCAGTGCAATTAGTTTTTCAAAGCTTTTGCTGCCGTTTGCAGCAGGCGGTTTTATTTACATTGCAGGGTCAGACCTCATCCCCGAACTGCACAAGGAGAAAAGCGCGAAAAAAGTGGTTGTTTCATTTGCATTTTTCATCATTGGAATTGTTTTCATGGTTGCAATAAAAATGCTTGTTAAGGGTTGAACAAATGAAGCTGAAAATTTTGGTTGACAACCAGGCAAAGCATGGTTTTAAGTCAGAATGGGGCTTCAGCTGTCTGGTTGAGGGGATGGAGAATGTTTTGTTTGACACTGGAAGCAGTGCCGCAGTGCTTTCATTCAATGCAGAAAAATTTGGCGTGAAACCAAAGCAGATTAGCAAGGTGGTTTTATCACATGACCACTTTGACCACACCGGCGGCTTGTCGTGGGTTTTGCAAAATAGGGGCCTAAAAGTTTTTACTTTGGACAGTTTTTCAAATGAAACAAAGGAAAAAATTGGAAAAAAAGCGGAATTGATTGAAGTAAGCGAGGAAACAAAAATAAACGAAGAAATTTATTCGGCAGGGAAGCTGAGCAATTCAATTGACGAACAAAGCCTTGTTTTGAAAACAGGAAAAGGCCTGGTTGTATTGGTTGGGTGCTCTCACCCTGGCTTGACTCAGATACTGGAAAAAGCAAGTGAGTTTGGAAAAGTGCATGCGGTCATTGGCGGCTTCCACGGGTTCAGCGATTTTGATGCCTTGCAAGGAATTGATCTGATTGCAGCAACACACTGCACGCAGCACAAGCAACAGATAAAAGAATTGTTCCCAAAACAATCCAAAGCATGCTCTGCTGGAGCTGAATTCAATTTTTAGGTGATTTGAACGAAGAAAAAGCATTCTTTTGAAGAAATTGACCGGGCGAGAAAAACCCTGCAATTGCCGGAGAAAGCAAGCATTGAATTAATTAAGAAAAACTACAAGCAATTGGCAAAGCAATGGCACCCTGACAAATGCAAAGGAAAGCCTGAGAAATGCAAGAAGCGAATGCAGGAAATCAATGAAGCCTTTGCAACGATTGTAGCCTACTGTGACAATTACGGGGTTTCCTTCGAAAAAGAAGCATTTGAAAAGCAGGATGTGTTTGCTGACTACGGCGAATGGTGGTCAAAGCAGTTTGGAAACGACCCAATCTGGGGAAACCCAAGCAGGGTTATGAGAGACAAGAAAGAAGACAGCGTGAAGAGGGGAGCCAAGGAGTGAAATATAAAAAAATTACTTGAAAATTCTTGCAATTATGCAAAAATTAAATTCAATAGAGTATTTGGGGTTAAAATGGAAATGCAGGGCTTTTGGATTATTGTCTTCTTGATTTTTGTGGGGCAAACGCTTGGTTCTCTTGTAGGGCTAATTAAAAAACCGGGCAAAACCTTTTTGCAATATTCATTTTCCTTTGCCGCTGCAATGATGATTGGAATTTCTTTCTTTGAATTGATTCCAGAAGCACTTGGCATAGCACCGTATATCTATGCGCTAATCGGATTTGTAATGGGAGCATTGGCAATAATAGCAGTTGATAGAACACTGCCACATCTTAACCCTGAATTGGGTGAAAAAGAGAAACCAAATGTTAAAAGAAGCGTGTCAATGCTTGTTATTGGAATTGCATTGCACAATATTCCTGAAGGGCTTGCAATTGGAATCAGCTTTGCCTTGGAACCGTCATTAGGACTGTTGATTGCAATAGGGATAGCAGCCCAAGATATTCCGGAAAACATTGCAACAATTATATCAGTGTATGCGCTAACAAGAAAAAAGCTACGCTCATTTGCAATTCTTGTAGGCACAATCGTGTTTGAAGTGTTTGGGTTTATTTTTGGTTACTTTGTTTTATACGGTATGCCAACAGCCATTCTCAGCATGTCGCTTGCAGGCGCAGCTGCCATCATGGTTTATATTTCGGTAGAAGAGCTACTGCCGTGCTCTGAACTAAGCTTTAAACCGTATAAAAAAACTGCGTCAATTTTGGTGGGACTGGCAACAGTATTGTTAATGATTTTGTTGTTTTAATCGCGAAAAGGAGGAAATGGTATGAAAACAGTTTATGGGCCTGTGCCAAGCTGGCGCTTGGGAAACAGTCTTGGCATTGACCCAATTTGCAGGAAAGCCTGCTCTTTTGACTGCATCTACTGCCAAGTTGGCGGAACGGAAAGCAAAACAGCCAAGAGGAAAAACTTTGTTGATGGGAAAAAAGTGGAACGCGAATTGCAGCAGGCGCTGCAGAAAACAAAACCAGATGTGATAACATTTTCCGGGATGGGAGAGCCAACACTTGCGATGAATCTTGGTGAGATTACAAAAACCATTAGAAAAAATTCTAATTTACCTATTGCAATCCTAACAAACAGTTCCCTGCTTTATATACAGGGGGTTAGGAAAGTGTTGCAAGAATTGGATATTGTGTGCGCAAAGCTTGACGCATGCAATGAAAAAACTTTTGAGAAGATAAACAAGCCGGTTGAGGGCATAACCTTTCAACAGACGTTTGGGGGCATAAAAAAGCTCAGTAAAAAATTCAAGGGAAAGCTTGCCTTACAGGTTATGTTTGTTGAGGAAAACAGGGAAAAAGCAGAAGAAATTGCTTCTGCTGCAAGAGAACTGAATCCGGATGAAGTGCAGATAAACACGCCTCTAAGGAGTTGCCCTGTAAAGCCCCTTTCAAGAAGGGAACTAGATGCAATCAAGGAAAAGTTCAGTGGATTGAAAACTGTTTCAGTTTACGATGCAGAAAAGCCTGATGCAAAGGCACTGGATTTGAATGAAACAATGCAAAGAAGGCCTTCGGAGGGAAAGTTAAATGGCTGAATGCAAATGGTTTCAGGTCTGTCCGCTAAAGGGGTTTTATGAAAAAGGCAAGCTGGATAAAAAGTGGGCTGAAAACTACTGCAAAGGAAACTGGAGAGAATGCGAGAGATACAAGCTGGAGGAAAAAGGCATTTCACACCTTGACTGGCTGCTGCCAAACGGGAAAGAGGACAAAAGCTTGCTGGAACAAAAGAAGTAATGCACATATGCACAAAAACCCATTTAAACAGTTTTGTACTATTTTCAATTAAAGGTTGATTGTTGGGATTAAGATGATTATTGCTGAATTAACAGTGATTCCAATTGGAACAAAAAAGCCCAGTGTAAGCAAAGAGATTGCAGCTGCAATTGCAGAACTCAAGAGGAGAGGCTTTAAACCCCTGCCAACTGCAATGGGAACCATTGTTGAAGCAAAAGAAATGAAAGAAATTCTCTCTGCAATTGAAATAGCGCATGAAGCAGTGTTTAAAACCGGAGCAAAAAGGGCGGCAACCTCTGTTAGGATTGACGAGAGAAGGGACAAGGAGGGCAGTGTTGAAAGAAAATTAAAAGCAGTCAAAGGAAGAATGGAGAAATGAGCAATTACAGCGACTTTTACAAAACAGCGTTTGGCAGGAAAGTGCTTGAAGAAGAGGCAAAGATTGTTTTAGGATATTTAGGCAACTGTAAAAGGATTTTAAGTGTTGGGTGCGGCCCTGCTTTTCTTGAAAGCAGGCTGGGGCAATTGAGCGAGGCAGAGGTTGTAGGCTTGGAGCAAAACAGGAAAATGATTGAACAGGCAGAAGGAAGAATTGAAGCCAGAGAGGGGAGTGCGGAAAAAATGCAGTTTGCTGACAAATCCTTTGACTGCGTTTTGTTTGTAACAAGCCTGCTATTTATAAGTGATTACAAAAAAGCTGTTGCTGAAGCTGCCAGAGTGTTAAGCGCAAAAGGAAAAATTCTTGCATTGGTTTTGAATCCGCAATCCAATTACTTCAGGGAACACAGGGGAAAACAAAACTCGTACTTTAGAAAAATAAAGCACAAGAATTTAAGGAAAATTAAAAAAGAGGCTGAAAAATTCTTTTCAGTTGAAGGCAGTTACTGTTTGGGAATTGAAGGCGAAAAGGTATTTAATTCACATGATAAAAAAATTGCGGCATTATATGTTTTGAAAGGGATTAAAAAATGAAGCAACCGGCAATGAAAGTTTGCATTGTTGGAGGCGGTGGAGCAGGCGTAACCGCAGCAAACAATATCAGGCAATTGGGCCCAAAAGCTGAAATTACGGTTTTTACAAAAAGAAAGGTAATTGGCTACCCCCTTGTGAAATGCCCTGCATTTTGGTAAGAGAAATTGCTTCTTTTGAGAAAATCATTCATTCAAAGGAACAAAAGTTTGAAAGGAAAAAAAATAAAAGTCTTGTTTGAAACACCTGTTGAAAAAATAGACTTGGGCAAAAAAATTCGTTTTGGCAAAAGAAAAAAATATTCCTACGCCAAGCCACTGGCGGAAAAAGTTTAACCAAAATCCAATGCAGCCATAAATCAAATAAACATATAAACAAACGTTTATATGTTTTTTGGTTCATAATTACCATTAGTCGCAAATGATTAACACAAAAGATTCACAAACTGCAATGGCTTTCGCAAGAGTATTTGCCACATTATCGGATTTGAACAGGCTGCTGATACTGAAAGCTCTTGGAGAGAAAGAAAAGTCAGTGAACCAGCTTGCAATTGAGCTAAACCTTTCACAGCCGCTTGTTTCGCACCACTTGGCTGCACTAAAAGCAGTTGGCTTGGTGAAAACAAAGAAAGCTGGCAGCTTTGTGTTTTACAGCGTTGCAACAAAAAAAATTGCTGACTTGATTAATAGCTTGGAGAACACTTTGGAAGACATAGCAAAAAACATGGAATTGGCACCTTTTCCCCAATCACTCTTCCCTTTTATAGGAAGAGGCAGAAGGGGAAGAAGGTGGATGTAAAAAGGAGGTGAGATAAAAATGCCATTTGGAGATAGAACAGGGCCAAACGGACTTGGCCCAATGACAGGAAGGCGAGCAGGCTACTGCACAGGCAATACAGCGCCTGGATATGCAACCCTTGCTATAGGCAGAGGCTTCTATGGAAGAGGCGCTGGTTTTGGCAGAGGTGTTGGCTGGGGCTTTGGACGCGGCTTTGGCAGAGGTTTTAGAAGAGGCTTTTACGCAACAGGCGTGCCAGGCAGGGCATACGGGGCTTATGGCCCTTATGCAGTGCCCTACGCCCAGCCACAGCAGCCCTTGGAAGCAGATGCCAAAAAGCAGGAAAAAATTGCATTGGAACAGGAAGCAAGTGCCTTGGAGCAAGAGCTTGCTAAGATAAAGAAAAGGCTTGCAGAGTTGCAAAAGTAAGGCTGGTTTTTTGCCAGCCCCATTCCCCTTTTCTTCTTTTTTTGGACAGAGAGCTATTTACTATTTGGGGGGTTAACAATACCTTACAAGAAAAAGCTCTGAATTATCAAGGCTGCTGCAATTCCAAGAAGCAATGTTCCAAACATTGTCTTTATATGCCCTGATTTTAGCTTTGCAGCCATCAGGCGCGAACCAAGCTGGCTTCCAATCAGGACTGAAAACACACAAAGAATCCAAATGCCCCAATTTGGTTGTGCTGCAGTGAAAATATGAGAAATGAAACTTGAGCCACCTGAACAGGTCACTACAAACGCGGAAGTGGCTGCTGCAGCCTTTGCCTCTAACCCTGCAATGTACAATAGTGGCACAGCAAAGCTGCCCCCTCCTCTTCCGATTAGACCTGCAAAAAGTCCAAGCACTGACCCGCCAGAAACCCCCAGTATTCTTCGCGCTTTAGGTGAAAATTCGCCTTTTTTGGGCTTCCAGCCACTGAACATCAACAGCCCTGCTGCAGCAGCAAACAAAACAAAAATTAGAATTGGGGATTCTGTTGGCAAGCTTATGTTAAGCCAGGCTCCAATAGGGGCAAATAATACCATGGCAAACCCAAAAGGCACTGCAACTTTCCAGTCAATTAATCTCTTTTTCCCATAAGTAACAGCAGCAGACGAGCTGTTAACAACATTCAATAGCATCCCGAGAGGGATTGCTTGGGTTTTAAAATCCATGCCCAACCAAAACAGCACAGGGGTATAAACTTGAGAGCCGCCCATGCCAAGCATTGAAAAAACAAACGCTATGAAAAAGAACAGGGGGGTGCGATAAATAACAGGCTCATCCCCCCATCAATTTTTTAAGGCTGAAGAGGAGATACAATAATGTTTGCCGTTAATTACCTTCAAGCCATATAAAAATACAACTTCATCGCATCCTTCGCACTTTTCCCAGTAAAAAGATCCTTTTCTTGGTTTGAAATCAATGCTTTCAACTTCCCCTGTTTTTAATATTTCTTTATCTTTTGCTGACATTATCTTTTCAATCATTGGATTGACAATCTCTGCTTTAATGTCCTTTGGTTCAATTCCTTTCTGCCTTCCGTGCTTCCATCAAATTTCATCATGCTTTACCCCTTTTGGTTCTGCAAACCTTCCGTCATCCTTTGATGCTGGAAGCTTGTGCACCTTTTTTTCAAGCCAGCCTACCCTATCAGCATCTCTTTCATCAAACTTTGGAACATAGGGCTTAATGTCCAAAAGCGGGGTTCCATCCAAAACATCTACATCCTGAACCTGAAGGGTGTTTTTATCTAACTTAATAAGGCGCACTATTGAAATGCCAATTGGGTTTGGCCTGCTAGGGGCCCGAGTTGCAAAAACCCCGTGTATTTGGCTGTCCATGTAAGGCTTCACTCTTAATGATGGCTTTTTGGATAAATGGAAGTGGCACAACAAAATTATGTGAGAAAACCCTTCAAGGTCTTTTAAGCCCTTGGAATACTCAGGAAACACTTCCACTGTTCCCTCAACGCCTTTGGCACTCGCTGATTGTATAGGCGTTCCCCTAGGCTCCTTAAAGGGAGAATGTATAATCCCTATTGGGTTGTATTTTACTTCGTTCATAGCTTTTATCCTTTATTAGGCTTATCGTTTACAATTTTCAAGATTTTCCTGACTTTGTTGTTCGCAAGATTGTAGTATGTGCTTTTGCCGTCCCTCTTCGATTCCAAAATGCCCCAATTTTCTAGCTTTCTAAGGTGGATTGAAACCGTTGACTGCCTCCTTTTTGTTAAAAGCGCTATTTCGCAGACGCATTTTTCGCCGCCGAAAAGCATCTTTATTATTTTCAGCCTTGTTTCATCAGAAAGAGCCTTCAAAACCCTGAGGATTCCTTTATATTGATGTATTGATAGATGTAAATATATTTAAAAGCTTTTGTTTTTCAGCAGACTTATTGGAAAAAAAGCGATTGTGATTTTTTTCTTTGCAGAATTTCACTACTCGCTTGCTATTTAAAAATGGTTGAGGGTACAATAATCACTATCAAAACTTGTTTTTGGGTGGTGTTTTTTTGTCTGATCCTGATGCAGAAAAAATCAAAGCAGAGAGATTAAGCAAAATGCAAGAAGAGTTTGGAAAAAAAAGGGCGAAAAAATTGGAGATTGAAGTAAATGACGTGAATTTTGAAACGGAAGTAATTGAAAAAAGTGGCAGTATCCCTGTTGTAGTTGACTTTTGGGCAACCTGGTGCGCACCCTGCCTTATGCTTAGTCCAACTCTCGAAAAGCTTGCCAAAGAATTTGAAGGAAAATTTGTTTTGGCAAAAGTGAATGTTGACGAAAGTCCGGCTATAAGCAGAAAATATGCTATTTCAAGCATTCCTGCAGTGAAAATGTTCAAGAATGGAAAGGTAACAAATGAATTCATTGGAGCTTTGCCAGAGCCGACAGTTGAGCAATGGCTTTACAAAAACATCTGAAGGGAGTTGAAAATGAATATAAAGAAAATAACTATTTTCCCAGGCCACAGCAAGCAGGGTAAAAAAGAAGCTTTTGAAAAAATTGAGATATCAGCCGGACAAAAAATAGGGGTTGTTGGTCCAACAGGTTCGGGAAAAAGCCAATTGCTGTACGATATTGAAAAGCTTAGCCAGGGAGAAACCAAGACCATGAGAAAGATTTTAATAAATGACAGCAATGTCCAAAAAGACCTTAAGATAGACCCTGCAAGGAAAATAATTGGGTATCTCACCCAGCACATGAATTTTATGACAGACACAACAGTTCAAAACTTTTTGGAAACACACATAATGACAAGAGGCCGGCACAGGTCAAAGGAAAGCACCAAAGAGCTGGTTGAAAAGATAATAGAGGCTGCAAACATGATAACAGGGGAAGAAATCAACAAAAACACGAATCTGCTTATTTTGTCCGGAGGCCAGTCAAGGGCATTAATGGTTGCGGACCTTGCGTATGTCAGCGAGTCTCCAATTATTCTGATAGATGAAATAGAAAATGCCGGCATAAGAATCGGTGAAGCGCTTGACCTGCTTATCAAAAAGGGCAAAATAGTTTTTCTGGTTACCCACAACCCAATTCTTGCATTGGATACAGACAAAAGGCTTGTCATGAAACAGGGGGCTATAAGCAACATTATTTACACATCAGTTAAAGAGAGGGGAATTGCAAACTATCTCTCCTGGATTAACAACTACCTTCTGGATGTCAGAGAGGAAGTAAGAAAGGGCAAAAAAGTAGAAGAATTGCGGTTAATATGCACTCCCTTGGAGGCAAAAAAATGAAGATGGCAATCTTTGGCGGAACCCCTGGAAGCGGAAAAACAAGCGTAATAAAATTTGTAATGCAAGAATTGAAAGGCCTAAGCATTCATTACACAAAATTTGATGTCCTGTCAACAGAAGACCATCTGCTTATAAGAAACAAATTTGGAATAAACACTGAAAAGAAAATTTCAGGAGATGTTTGCCCAGACCATTACGCTGCATTGGAAATCCCAAAAATACTTGAAAAGCACAAAGACAGGGACCTAATCATCATAGAAACAGCCGGGCTTTGTCTGAGGTGCTCACCTTACATAAAGGAGGGGCTTGCAATCAACGTCTTGAACATTTTAGCAGGAAAGCCTTCAAGCTATGGCCCGCTGCTAACACATGCTGACCTGGTGGCTACAACCAAAGGCGACCTGATTTCACAGGCAGAAAGGGAAATCTTCAGGTCAGAAGTCCTGAAAGTTGCCAAAAACGCTTTGATAATTGAAGCAAACGGCCTAACTGGAGAAGGTGCAGTTGACATAGCAGAGGCTGTGAAAGAAAGCCCTGAAATAAAAGGAAAGCTTACCTTAAAGCATTCCATGCCAACCGCTGTCTGCGGCTACTGCTATGGAAACAAGACAATTGATTCAGAGGAAACATTGAAGCGTTACCAGCTTGGCAAGGAACTGAAGACAAGAATCCCAAACCTGAACTGCGGAAAATGCGGTTTCAAGTCATGCAACGAATTCATAAGGGCAGTTTTAGATGGAAAAGTAAATGAAAATAAATGCCCTTACTTAAAAGGCAGGAAGGGATAGAAATGAAAAAAGAGCTTAAAAAAGAGCTTGACGATGCAATAGACACATCCGGCATTGCATTAAATTGGAATCCTGACCCAAAAGGGTATTTTACGATAAAACCAATTTTCTCGCGAAAAAAAGTTTTTGTAAGGCATTATAACTCAAAAAATGTTTTGGAACAAACCTTTGCAGGAACAAACACCTCGCAGATGGTTCAATCCATTATCAAAAGAAAGCTGGTTTCAAGATTAGACCATGCTGCATACCTTGGAAAAGAAACAGAAAAAGCAATAATCGCATTAAAGAACAAACTCAAGTACGTTCAAGGCGACGAATTGCACTTAGAAAATAAAACAGGGAATTAATTTAAATTCCATGAATAAAGAGGGGAAAAGAATTTGTATCGAGGAGAAGATAAATGATAAGCATATCCAAGAATAGATGTGTTGGCTGCGGAATCTGCAAAACCATGTGCCCAGAAGGGGTAGAAATATCTGAGGGGGTGGCAGAAATAAAAAATGAAAACCAAGGGTGTTTAAAAAACGCTGCAATTGCTTGTCCCCAAAAGGCAATAAAAGAGATTGAACAAGATTTGCTGTTTGCAATAGGAACAAATGATGATGAAACAATAAAATCAGGCGGCCATGTGGGGATGTCAAAATATTTTCAGTTATGGGAATATTCAGGCGGGGAATTAACTTTTAAAGAAAAAAGAGAAAACACCAAGTACAGGGGGAAGGATGAAGGGGTTTATGGAGACCCTGGCAAAGCTAAAGCAACATCAGCTGTTCTAACAGGCATCGGTGTTTTGGTGGGTAAAATGTTCGGCCCAAACATTGCCAGATTAAAAAATGAATTTGTTTGTGCTGTGATTAGAGAGCCGGGGATTAAAAAAGCAACAGAAATAATTAAAGAAAACATCAATGAAATAGTTGAGAAATACAATAAAAAGGAGAGGGCTGGCATAACCTTAAAATAATGCCAAAGACAGATAAAAAGAAACATAAGGAAAAAAAGGGCTGCAAAAAAACTATTAAAAAATAAAAATTTTGTGGAGAAAGAAAATGAATGAAGAAATGAAAAGCTGGGAAGAAAAAGGAGGAATCAGATTCCTAAAGAGGGTTGGAATCAAGCCAGGCCAAAAGGTTTTGGATTTTGGGGCAAGGGTCGGGCACTATTCGATTCCAGCGGCAGCAATTGTTGGAAACATGGGAAACGTTTACGCCTTGGACAAAAACAAGGATTCCTTAAACGAATTAAAAAGAAAAGCCGGGGAACAAAAACTGGAAAACATAACGCTGGTAAAAACCAACGGTGGTATCGAAACAGGGCTGGAAAACAATTCTGTTGATGTTGCACTTGCTTATGACGTATTGCATTTAATAGGTAATAGAAAAAAATTATATGGTGAAATCCACAGGGTTCTTATAGAGAAGGGCTTATTTTCAGTGTACCCAAAACACAACAAGCTAGACCAGCCAGAACAAAGCTTGAAAAACTTGGAGCCAAAAGACATTGTGAAAGAAATAGAAGCCCACAACTTTCATTTCAAAGAAAAGCATTGCGGGCTGCTAAGCCACGACGATTTTCTCAACAAAGGATGCGTTTTGAATTTTAAAAAGAAAGAGGAATTAAGATGAAAAAAGAGGCAAAAAGCGTTTCAAAAAAGGCAGTTGAAAAGGCAGTGGCAAAAGTAATGCACCCTGAGATTGATTACAACCTTGCAGGGCTAGGCATGATAAAAAACACAAGTGTTAAAGAAAACCAAGCAAATATTGTGCTGTTGCTGCCTTTTTTGGATGTTCCCATTAAAGAAGATTTAATAAACTCAATCAGGCAGGCAGTGAAAAAATTAGACAAGAGCATTAAAGTCAAAATAGAGGCTGCGGAAATGAACGAAAAAGAAAAAGAAAACTTTATGAGGATGGCTAAAAAGGGCTGGATTGGATGATAAAAAAGAGAGTCATAGAGAGGCATGGTAATGAAAAAAACAATAAACGGGTGGCTGTTTAACAGGATAGAAAAACTTGGAGGCAAGGAATTTAACCACATTGGATGCGAAGGCGAAAATGGCTCTTTTGGCGATTTCCTTGCCGAGTTTGTGCCAAAAGTAGGGATGAGAAAAAAGGCAAGGTTTACAATAGAAACACAAGGCAATTCTAAAAAAAGCAGGAAACAAGCACTAAAAAAGAGGGAGTAAGGAGGGGAAGGAAATGGTTAAAATAAACAAAAAGCTATGCGTTGGCTGCGGAAATTGCGTGGAAGCATGCCCTTTTGGGGTATTGGAAATCAAAGATGGAAAAGCAGTGGCTTCAAAGCCGGAAAAATGCCAAAAATGCGGTGCATGCATATCAGTCTGCCCAAACAACGCAATCAAGATAGGGAGGTAACATGGATATCAAAGTAAAAAGATTAGTTAAAGAATACGAGAGATATGCAAAAGAAAATGGCTTCAGGCTAAATCCTGATTCAAAAATAGTGAAAGGAACTATAAGGGGGCTGCTTGAAAACGAGGAAAAGCATGGGCAAAGATACTGCCCCTGCAGAAGGGTAACAGGAAACAAAGAAGAGGACAAAAAGATAGTATGCCCCTGCATTTACCACAGAAAAGAAATTGAAACACAAGGCCACTGCCTTTGCCAACTGTTTTTCAAGTGATTCAAAATGCAGCTACTTGTTTTTGTTTCATCACACTGCCCACACTGCCCAAAAGCAGTAACAGCAGTGAAAGAAGCAGTTTCCCAATATAGCGGCTACAATTTGAGCTACAGAAAAATAAGGGCAAAAACAGTAGAAGCAAAACAAATTTTAGGCAGGTATGAGATAAAAGCATGCCCCACAATAATAGGCTTAAACGACAGTGAGAAGATTGTATGCAAAATTGTTGGGGTGCCAAGCGAAAAAAAAGCTCAGGAAAGAAATTGAAAAAGCTCTTGGACTGAAAAAATCGTTTTTTGGAAAAGTTTTTGGGGAAAAAACATGAACCCAAATGATTTTTTGGATAAGAAAAACAAAATAGCAATAGTAGGCGTTTCAGCCAACCTGCAAAAATGGGGCTCTAAAATATACGAAGAATTAAAGTCTGCCGGCTTTCGTGTTTACCCAATAAACCCGAAATACAAAAAAATAGGGCGAAGCAATTGCTATCCCAATTTGGAAGCGTTGCCCGAAACTCCAGATGTTGTAATAACAGTTGTTCCTCCAAACGTTACAGAACAGGTTGCAAAGCAGTGCAGAAAACTTGGCATAAAAAAAGTTTGGATGCAACCAGGTTCAGAATCAGAAAAAGCAATAAGGTTTTGCAAACACAACAATATTGAGACAATGTATAATGCTTGTTTTGTTGTTAATGGTTTAAAAACAGGGGAAAAAGATGATAACTTTTGCATGCAAAAAAATAAGGCTGGACGAAATTGTTAGATGTTCATTCGAGTTGAACAAGACAGAATACAATGTGCTGATGTTCCTGCTTGGAAAAGAGAAAGAATTCGATATTTTCACTCTTTCCAAAAAAATGGGTTTTGGGAGGACAACAGTTCAAAAGGCACTAAAAAAGCTTTTAGACAAGAAGCTGGCAAAAAGAAGGCAGGTAAACATAAAAACAGGCGGCTACTTTTTTCTATACAACGTAAAAAACAAAGACTCAATAAAGATGCGGGTTTTGGAGATAATTAGGCAATGGGAAAAAACTGCCGAAGAGGAAATACAAAACCTATAATAATGCACATATGCACAAAACCTATTTAAATCGTTTGACACACATTTGAATTGGTTTAATATGAAGCAGATTGCTGTGACAGGAGGAAAGGGAGGCACAGGAAAGAGCACTGTTGCAACAGCGCTGGCCGTGCTATTGGGAAAAGAACACAAAGTGCTTTTGGTTGACGCTGACGTTGACTGCCCAAACGACCATTTGCTACTTGGCATCAAGAGAAAGAAGGTGAAAACCGTTTGGCAGAGGATTCCAAGATGGGATATGGAGAAATGCACTAAATGCGGCTTGTGCAGCACTGTATGCAAGGTAAATGCGGTTTTTGCCCCAAAGGGAAGGAAGCCAATCTTCATGCAGCAGCAGTGCAATGGCTGTGGTGCATGCGTTTTAAGCTGCCCAACCAAAGCAATTAGCTGGAGCGGAAAAGAAATCGGCTACATCTATAAAGGGAGGGGGCACGGCATTGACTTTATTTCAGGCGAGCTGAAGGTAAATGAGGCAGTGTCAGAATTCGTTGTTGATGCATTAAAGGAAGAGGTTAAAAAAACAGGGAAATCATATGATTTTGTCTTGGTTGACACTGCTGCAGGAACGCATTGTGACGTGATTGAGGCGCTGAAAGGGGTAAGCCTTGCTTTGGCTGTTACCGAGCCAACTCCTTTGGGGGAACATGACCTTGAATTAATCCTGCAGTTGCTGGAAAAGCTTGGAATTGGGTTTGAAATTGTTTTGAACAGGTTTGAAGAGGGAAAAGCAAAAATGATTGAAGCAAGCGTTGTAAAGCACGGTAGGAAAATTGCGGTGAGAATCCCTTACAGCAAACAGATAATGGAAGCATACAGCAGGGGAGTGCCTGTAAAAGACAACAGCATAGAAGAAATCAGGAGGCTGGTTGAATGAAGCAAATAACTGTTCTTTCAGGAAAAGGAGGTGTTGGAAAGAGCAGCATTACTGCTTCGCTTGCAATTGCTTTGTCAAAAGAGCACAAAGTAATTTGTGCAGACTGTGACGTTGACGCATCGAACCTTGCACTGGTTTTTGGTTTGAGGGAAAAAGATTTTGAGCAGTGGAAAAAGATTTCAACAAACGAAAAAGCCTTTTTACATGAAAAAAAATGCAGCAGATGCAAAAAATGCGTTGACAACTGCCATTTCAATGCAATTTCTTGGAACAAAAAAAAGAAGCAGCCTGTATTTGACAGGCTTTCCTGCGAAGGGTGTGGTGTTTGCCAGATTGTTTGCCCGAATGACGCCATTGGATTGGAACAGGTTAAAAATGCAAAAATTGGCTATGCTCAAACCAGATATGGGTTTTTTGTGGTTTCAGGGCAGCTTGAAATGGGTGAATCAGGCAGTGGAAAAGTTGTTGCAGAAGTAAAAAAGCTTGCAGAGGAAAAAAGCGGCAAAGCAGGCATAATGCTCATTGATGCAGCAGCAGGGATAGGCTGCCCTGTGATTGCTTCTGTTGTAGGCTCGGATTATGCTGTTGCTGTTACCGAGCCGACTCCCTCAGGCCTTTCCGACTTGAAGAGGGCTTTGCAAATGGTCAACCATTTTGGCATACCTTATGGCGTAGTCATAAACAAGTACGACCTCAACCCAAAATCCACAAAAGAAATAGAAGAATTTGCAGAAGAAAACGGGGCAGAGATCCTTACAAGAATTCCTTACAACAAAGGCTTTGTAGATGCATTAGTAAATCTTGTGCCGGTAATTGCTTACAGGCCAAAATTAAAAACCTTTTTTGAAGAGATAGCGGAAAAAATTCCTAAGAATTAAGAAATCCACTTAAATATTACGTATATTTAGTGATTCAAAAACAGGTGAAAAAACCAAATGAGCAAAAAAATCGCCTTATTTTTGGCTTTGTTATTGTTTGCTTCAAGCGCAGCAGCACAAACAATCGATGCTCAAATAGAACAAACAGACCAAAACAGTGCTTCTGTTTACTTCTTCTGGAACCCTGGCTGCCCTTACTGCAGGGCAGAGCAGGCTTTTTTGGATAGGGTAGAGCAGTTATATCCCGATGTAAAGGTAAAGCGCTTTAACATAAGCGAAAGCCCAAAGCTGTTTGAAGAAACATGCAAAAGCTATGGCACAATTGCATATGGCTGGCCAAGGACATTCATTGGAACAAAGGCATTTTATGGCTATACAGAGGAATGCCCTGACAGCAATGAATTCGAGTTTCACCCAGCTTACAAGGCATACGCTGGATACAAAGACCATCTGCTGAAAGCAATTGAAGACGAATTCGGTGTTAAACCAGTTGGGCCAATAGATGGCAATGGGGGCTGCAGCTTGAGCCAGGGTTTAATGAGGTGGCTGATATTTATACTGATTCCGGTTTACGCCCTTGCATACATGATTTTCAAAAAAAGGCTGGGCAAAAGAGTCTGGCTTGCTGGGCTGTTTGCAATTATATTGCTGTGTGCTTTTGTTTTTGTTACCCTCACGCCAAAAGAGGGAATAAAGCAGTTTGCATCAGGGATGCCGTTCCCGGTATTTGTTTTTATAATTGCATTGCTTGACGGGTTTAACCCGTGCGCGTTCACTGTACTGGCTATACTGCTGTCGCTGCTGACTTACACAAAGAGCAAGAGAAAAATGGTGCTGATTGGAAGCATGTTCATTATAACCTCGGGGGCGATGTACTTCATTTTCATAATGGCTTTGCTGCTGGCAGGCAGCTGGTTCTTCAGCCAGTATGGCTTGCTTGTTCTAAGAGTGCTTGGAGCGGCAATAGTAATTGCCGGAGCGATAAATGTAAAGGACTATTTCTTCTTCAAGAAGGGGGTTTCGCTAACGATTTCACAAGACAAGCAGACAACCATTTACAAAAAGGCAAGGGGCATCGTACAGGGGGTTGAGGAAGCGGCAGGCAAAAAAGCACTTGCCATTGCACTGCTTGCAACAATTGCATTGGCAGCCTTTGTTAACCTGGTTGAATTGGGTTGCAGCGCGATACTGCCGGCTGCATTTATGGCCTCACTGCTTCAAACGTACGGGGAAGCAGTTGGAGGGATACATATCCTGTACACTGCGTTCTATTCCGCGATTTATGTAATACCGCTGTTTGCAATCTTGTTTAACTTCCTCTACTTTTTTAAATCAGAGAGGCTGAGCGAAAAACAAGGCAGGCTGTTGAAGCTGGCTGGAGGCCTAATAATGCTTTTGCTTGGCACGGTAATGCTGCTAAACCCAGAGCTGCTTGTTTTTGCATGAATGGTTTTTCTTTGTTTTTCCCTATTAAGGTATTCAAATGAAGCCAAAAAATCTCAGGGATCTTGTAACATTTGTCCCAAACAAGGCAGAGCCAATTCACAATTGGCTCTACTTCAAAGAGGGGTTCAGCAGGGGCTTGGTTGAATGGGCAGTCAGGGAATTCCAGTTACAGGAACCAATTTGTGACCCCTTCTGTGGGGTTGGAACAACGCTTTTGGCAGCGAAGCAAATGGGAATGCAATCCATTGGATTTGATGTAAGCCCTCTGGCAGTTCTTGCAAGCGAAGTGAAAACTCGCAATTATGACCCCAGAGCAATTGAAACAACCCTGAAAGCATTCCACAAAATGCAGCCCAGAGAGGTTGGGAAATTCCAGAACAAGAAAATTAGAAGGCTGTTTCACGCAAAGCAATTGGATGACATTTACTTCTTTTACAAAAAGGTTCAGGAAATAGAGGATGCAAAGACACGGAACTTGTTTCTTTTGGCACTAATTGATACCACTGGCAGAGTTGCAAACGTGGTAAAGGTCGGCGGTTCACTGCGAAAGCAGAAGAAACCCTGCTTTCCTGTGAAAAAGCTCTTTCTTGGAAAAGTAAAGAAAATGATGCTGGACCTGCAAAATACGCAGTTGCCAAATGTTGAATCCCAAGTGTTTGAGGCAGATGCAAGAATAACCAAATTGGGAAAGGATTCAGTGGGAAGCGTTATAACAAGCCCGCCCTATTTGAATAAGATTGAGTACACAAAGGTTTACAAGATGGAACTGGGCCTTTTCTTTCAAGTGCAAGAAACAAAATTAAGGGCCTATATTGCTGATGAAGCAACTGGCAAGGACAGGGAAACAGAGATTCCGCTGATTGCAAAGGCCTACTTCGATGACATGCACAGGGTTTTGCAGAACGTGTTTCATTACCTCAAGCCAGGGGGCAAAGCAGTGATTGTTGTTGGCGGAGGCTGCTTTCCGTATGAAACTGTTGAGAGCGATGATATTCTTTTGCGTGAAGCTGAGAAGGTTGGCTTCAAGAAAATTGATAAGATTGTTGCAAGGCATGTTCAGTGCATGCGGAACCGCACTATCAAAGTGGGGACTGTGAGGGAAAGCATTCTACTGCTTGAAAAGCCTGAAGAAAGATAGTTTGGCTCCTACTGCAAGCTTTATAAGCAACTTAGACTTATTATTATCAAATTTTTTTAGTTATTCGGAGGTTTGAAAAAATGGCTGGAAAGAAACCATTTGGCGGGTACAGCATCTGTTTCAAGGGCTGTGACGATTCAATGGAAAAGGTCTTTGGCACAGGAAAGATTGCACCAAGCGAGATGACAAAGAAGCTTTGGGCTTACGTAAAGAAAAAAGGAATTGCAGGAAAATAGAAGGCCCTTTCTTAATTCTTGGGGCTTGAAAAGTGAACGCGAAAAGATGGTTGCTACTGCAGTTGGCTTTCCTGCAATAGCACAAGTGATTGAAGAGTAGCGCTGGGTGGAGTGAGGCGGAAAAAATTAAGACTGCAGTTGGCTTTCCTGCAATAGCACAAGTGATTGGGCAATTGAAGCGCTTGCAACAAGTGCATATTATGGGTAAAGTAGTAATTGCAGGGATAATGCAGGGATAATTTCCTTTAAAAAAACAATCGGATACAAATAAATTAGACATTTCTTCGCTTGCGCTTGCTATGCAACCGTAGGGGAGCACAGTCCATTGAGCCCAAGCGAGTATGCCATTGAGCAACCAAGGGGAGCGAAGATGGCATAAATCACACTCGGATTTGCTGAGTTGCCCTGATAGTCTATCGGTTAGGATACGGCCCTGTCGGAGCCTTTTCTTAAAAAGAAAAGCCTCGGGAAAAAAATTCAATTTTCCAGAGGAAAATTGAAAAGGCTGTCGCCAGGCTGTGAGGCGGGTTCGACTCCCGCTCAGGGCGAGCACAGCCCATACTGAGCGTAGCGAGTATGGGCTTAATTCGCAGCCGGAATTTTGCCGGCTAATGCGAGCGAAGCGAGCACAGCCCATGCGAGCGTAGCGAGTATGGGCTTAATTCGCACGCGGAATTTGCCGGCTAATGCGAGCGAAGCGAGCACAGCCCATGCGAGCGTAGCGAGTATGGGCTTAATTCGCACGCGGAATTTGCCGCGTCCTGCCCATGGCGAAACCCCCTTTTTTCTTAAAAACAGTTCTATTCGATAGCAAGTTCCACTGCAGATTTCTTTATCAATTCCTCAACTGCAAGCCTTGCAAGCAGAAAAGCAATTGTGCTCTCTGCCCCCTGATTGAAGTTCGGCCCTTCCCTTGTCAGGCCGTCAAAGCAAGCTGAGAGGGTGCTGTCAAAAAGAGGCTCTTGCAAGATGTTCTTTCCAAAAAACCATTCAAAAGCAGTCATGGCATCAGCAGCATAAGCCTTTTTGCCTGTTGAGGCAAAGGCAGCAAGAGCTGCCTCTGCCATACAGCCTGCTTCAATGGGCTGCTGGTCAAACAATGCTTTCTTTCCATTCATTGGAAACCAGCCGTCCTGGCCAACCGGTACAAACAAGCCATTCTCAATTGTTTTCTGCCTTAGAAACTGGTAGCTTTGCTCTGCTGCATTGAGAAAGCGCTTGTCCTTTGTTGCATCAAATGCAAGGAACAGTGCATGCGGCATCCTTGCATTGCAATAGGTCAGGATGTTCTCAAACCATGTCCAATTCTCACAGCTGTTTCTCTCAAGCAGGGAAACAAGCCTTGTTGCAAGGACTTTTACCTTTCCAAGCAGGTCCTGCTGTTCTGGTCTTGCCTTGAGGTAGTAGTATGTGCCCATTAGGGCGAATGAAATAGGCCTCACTTCGCTCAGCCTTGCGAGATTTGGGATTGCCTCATCAAGCAGCTTCTTGGCAACTGCCTTAACGTTTTCATTCAGTTGGCTGTTTAGGGCATAGCCGCAAGCCCACATTGCCCTGCCGAAACAGTCCCAGCTGCCCTGCTCGTCCAAAAAGCGCCTGTCAAAGGAAAGGTGATTGTGAAATGTGCCATTGTCTTTTTGAGCGTAATAAATGAAGGAAAGGTACTTGACAGCAAGCTCTTCTACTTCTGCCTTTGGAAACAATTCCTGCAATCTAAGAACGGCAATAAGCGCTCTTGCATTGTCATCTGTCGTGTATCCTGTTTTAAAGCAGGGGACGCTGTGGGTGCTGTGCTGCAGGATGCCTGTACTGTCAGTCATTGCCTTGAAGTATCTTAAGTCAATGGGGGGCAGGTTTTTTTGGTTGATTGCTGCAACCATGGTGAATCAGATAGAAATAATTATTCTCAAACCATTTAAATTAGTTTCCCCCTGCCTTTAATCCCCTGCCAAGCCCGTTGCTTCCTCCAATTCCTTCTGAATCTTCTTTATTTCTCTCTCCAGTTTTTTCATCTCTTCCCCTTTCGGCTGCTTTGAAAGCATTGCCTTTATTTGCAGTACATCTCTCTGCAGAATCTTTATTTCTTTCTCTGCTTTCCTGTTAACGTAGTAGTCTCTCTCTGCCTTCTGCCTGTCCACTATTGCTGCCCTGTTTTGACTCATTAGAATTATCGGAGCTTGGATTGCTGCAAGGCAGCTTAAAACAAGGTTGAGCAGAATAAATGGGTAGGGGTCAAATGTTGCCGCAGCGTGCAGGTTAACCGCCATCCAGATTGCAAGAAAGAAGAAGAAGCTGATTATGAAACCCCAACTGCCTGCTTTTTCAGCTAGCTTATCTGCAAGCCTTTCGCCAAGTGTTCTTCTATGGTATCTTCTTGGAACAGCACTTGGCTCTGTCCTGTTCTTTGCCTGTTTCTTCAACATCCTGGTTAAAATAAGGGGAAAGTTGTATTTAAATTTTTGTTACTGAATTCCTGTGTAGAAATCTTATTTTGTTTATAAATGCCTTGCTGCTATTTTGCGGTTAAAAGCCGATTTAAGGGATTCAAATTTTGCATTTATAAATCATTTCTACAGAGCATTACTGAATTAAAGCTGTTGAATATCTCTGGAATAGGGGGGAATTAATTGGTTGGGAATAGGGGGGAATTAATGGGGTTGGGCTTAAAAGTATTCGAGACCTGAAAGCGAACAAAACGTTTTTATTCCACCTAACTGTTGTTATTTTAGTATGAGTGCTGAATTGCTTCCCTTGCTGCCAATTGGAATCATAATAATTCTTGCAATTGCCCTAAGCATAATTGTGAAAAAGCTTGGGCAGAACCCGGTGCTTGGATACATTGCAGCTGGCTTTGTTTTGGGGCCAGCGGTCCTTGGCTTCCTGCATCCGCATGAGCCACTGGTATTGGGCTTTGGGGAGATGGGGTTGTTCATTCTGCTGTTCTACCTTGGCCTGGAGCTTAGCTTAAAGGACTTTCTTGAAGCAGGGCAGGCTGCACTTGGCCTTGGTTTGATTGATATGGTTTTATCAGCTGGCTTTGGTTTCCTGTTGATGTTTTTCCTTGGATACAGCTTTCTGTTTGCAATAATCATTGGAATGATGCTGTTCTGCACCTCAACAGCTGTTGTGGCAAAATTTGCAATTGACAGGGGAAAGCTGCATGACCCTTCAACGCAATTGGCTGTGTCAATCCTCATACTGCAGGACTTTTTGGGAATCCTGCTGCTTGTTTTGGCAACCAGCATGTCATCAGAGGGAGGAAACGCACTTGGCCTTGCAATGACTGCCCTGGTGTTTGCTGTTGCGGCCTTCTTCGCTGTTCACTATCTCTCAAGAATTGTTGAAAAGTGGCTGACTGAAAACGGGTTTGGGCACACAGAAATAACGCTGTACGCATTGGGGGTTGGCCTGATAGTTGCAATGCTTGGCTCTTTCCTGCAATTGTCAACTGCTTTGGGGGCCTACTTCGCGGGTTTTGCTCTTGCGGAAACAAGAAGCGGGAGTAAAATAAAAAACGATGTGCAGTTTTTGCGTGATTTTTTCCTGGTGTTCTTCTTTGTTGCATTTGGAACAAGCATTTTCTTTGACACAAGTGCGAATGCCCTGTTAATTCCGGAGATTGGAACGCTGCTGTTTTTTCTGGGGATAGCTGCAGTCCTCGGAATTGGCGCGTTGGTTGCACACAGCATTTCCTGCTCAATCTTTGGGCCATTGTTTGGTTTAGCAAGGAAGGATTCAAGCAATACAGCCATACTGCTGCTGCCTTTGGGTGAGTTTGTTGTAATTCTTGCAACTGCTGCTGCAGTGGTTTTGCCAGCAGGGGAAAATACAATAATTGCAACAATTGCTTTTATGCTTATTGCTGTAACTGTTATAATGTTCCAGCCGATTTACAATGGCATTGCATTGCATCAATCAATTGTTCAAAGGCTGCCAAAGCCGTTTAAACTGAAGGAAAAAACAAGGACAAAGATAGTGAGGCACACTCCCCACAGCATCAGGTTGCTGAAAAAGATTGCAATAAATTCCTTTGTTGTTCTGTGCTTTGCTGCAGTTACAGTTTTGTTCTACAAGCAGTTGCCTGATTTTGGCGTGCCGATTCCGCACAGCAGGCTGGTTACTGCAGCCCTTGTCTTCCTTTTCTTTGCGTTTGTTCCAATAATGCGTTCTTTGAAGGCATTGGAGGAACTGAGTTTTGGTTCTGCTAAAAACTAGCGGATATGCTATTTCTGCAGTTGAATTGTTTGGGTCGGGAAGGCAAACTCGATTTTTGCTTTCTCAAATTCCCTCTTTATTTCCAAACCAATATCATTCTTTGCCCTAACAAATTCCTTGTAGTCATTTGATTTTGTGAAGAACACGACAAGGATCTTTAAACTGAAATCGCCAAATTCCTCGAATTCAACAATTGGGTTGGGTTCGCAGCTTTTGTTTGCGTTGACTGCGTCAGTGATTATCTTCTTTGCTTTCTCCAGCTTTGCAACGCTTGTGTTGTAGGTTAAGCCCAAATGCCAAACACACTTTCTCTGCGGCGCGGCTGTTATGTTTGTTATAACGCTGCTTGCAACCTTGCTGTTTGGCAGTATGACCAGCCTCTTGTCCAAATTTCTAACCCTGGTGTGCCTTAATCCAACCTCTTCAACTGTGCCAATAACATCAGGTGTTTCAATGAAATCGCCGACCACAAACGGCCTGCTTGTGAAGATTGAAAAGCCACCAAACATATCTGAAATGGTTTCCTTTGCTGCAAATGCAAAAGCAAGGCCGCCAATGCCCAAGCCGGCAAGAATTGCTGTAATGTCATAGCCAAACCCGCTTATTATGGTTATTGCCGCAAGGAATGCAACAATTGCCTTGCTGACCTTGCTAATCACCGGCATAAGCTGGTCATCCAGCTTACTGTCTGTTTTTGATGCAATCGGCTCAATGAATGTTTTGATGAAAGCGTCAATGCTTTTAATTGCAATCCAGGCAATTATCAGAATAGCCAAAATGTTCAGCATGTTGTTGTAAAACATGCCGATTGATTCGGTGAATGTAAGGAACCTTGCAGCCAAAGCAAGGCCTATTACAACTGCAACCAGCCAAAGGGGCTGTTCAACAAGGTCCAAAGCAAAGTCATCTATGTTGGTCTTTGTCTTTGCGGTTATTGCCCTAAGCCTCTCCTTTACAATGTATGACAGGGCCTTTGCAGCCACAATCAGAACTCCAACAGTAACCAGGAATAAAAGGTACTGCATTAAGGTATTTCCAAAATAAGTTTGGGATGTAAGTACTTCGATAATGTCAGCCATAAGGGTTCTTATATGGGGAAAGGGTTTTAAAAGAAATTTTTTGGGTATTTGCAGTTGATTTTTATTAATTCTTTTTTATATAATATTAAATGGAAAAAGAAAGCGAATTGCAAAATTTGATTAAATTCCTGCAGACTGTTGGAAAATTGAAGCAAGTGAAAAGGCAGGGCTGGATTGACCGTGGTGTGAAAGAGCCGGAGAGCGTTGCAGACCACTCTTTCATGCTGGCATTGATGGCAATGATTGAGGCAGAGAAGCAAAAGCTGGATGTCTGCAAGGCAGTTAAATTTGCTTTGGTTCATGATTTGCCTGAAGCACTGTGCGGAGACATTGCCTCAAGGGTCAAAGAGGAAGAGCAGGAAGTAAGCAATAAGGAAAAGCATGAGATGGAGGAAAAAGCTTTGAAGGAAATTCTGGGGGATTTGGACAAAGAACTTTCTGAAGAAATCTTTTCTTTGTGGCAGGAATTTGGCGAAAAGAAGGGCAGGGAAGCCCGGCTTGTTTACGAGCTTGACAGATTGGAAGCAATCATCCAAGCCGTGGAATATGAGAAAGAAGGCAATTTCAAGGTCAGCCTGCAGGAGTTCTACGATTATGCAGAACCCAGGGTGAAGAACAAAAGGCTGAAGGCAGTATTTGAAATGCTGATGAAGGAAAGAAGGGGTTCCAAGGCACAGGGGGCAAGCTTTTTATAGGGAAAAGGCATTATTTTTTTTCAAGCGTTGACTTATGGCCGGGAAGAAAAAAGGGGAGAAAGGAAAGGCAAAGCCAAAGGCCGGAAAAAAGGCCAAGGCAAAACACAGGCTGCTTACTCCGCAGGAGATTATTGCCTATTATAGGGAGCACAAGACCTTG